>CAYSHR010000156.1:0-1345 GCA_964430795.1 uncultured bacterium | reverse complement strand
CCATGAATCCCTTACTATCTTAATGTCGAAAAAGTCCGTCCCTGGCTTTTTCAACATATTGCTTCATGTTTTCTCTGACAATTTCAGTGGTCTTTTCCGGACTGTGGGTATTGATGAACATGCCGGTCCCAAGCTCGAAACCGGCTATGTGATTGAACCTTGGAAAGATTCTCGCGAAAAAATGAAATCGGTTATCAGGCTGGTTTTTTAAGCCGTCTATAAAATTTATATTGTAGCTAAAAGGGGAGATGATCTGCTCTAATGTCGAAATGGCGTCTCTTAAGGCCAGGGCCAGCCTGGTGCAGAGAGCATCGGCAAAACTCCCAAATCCGGAAGTATGAGTCAAGGGCATTATCCATGTTTCAAAAGGTGTTTTTGACCCGTATGGATGACAAATTAACAAGTCATTATCCTTTTGAATTATCCTTACGCCGGCTTCGATTTCCTTTTTGATATAATCGCAAACAAGACATCGGCCTTTTTTTTCCCAATGTCTGTCCAACAGGTTCATTCGGTTTTTTAAGGCCGGCGGCGCCACAGGCAGGGAAATTATCTGGCTATGAGGATGATGCAAACTGATGCCGGCTTTTGAACCGGAGTTTTTAAAATAAATTACCGACTCTGTTTTTGGGTCACTATAAAGGCTTCTAAACCTGCTTCTTTCCGCCAGGAATAATTCGGTCACATGCTCATCGCTGTAATTTCCAAAGGGCAGGTTGTGTTCTCTGGTCTCGATAACAACCTCGTGACGCCCTTCTCCGGCCATACCTTTAAAAGGAAAAGCTCTTTGTATGATTTTCGGCGCCTTTTCCATAACAGCGGGATATTTGTTAGGTACAACGCGGATTCTCCAACCAGAATCATTTGGGGAACCTTTTTCTCTTGCCGCCATAATTTCAGGCGGGGTTTCTTTTTCGTTACCAGGACAAAAAGGGCAACGAGGATCATGTTTCCTATTTGAAAAATGACTAATCTCCTGAGGGTTTTGCTCTGTAGGACGATTGCCTCTTGAAGTGCTGATTGCCACCCACTGGTCCGTTAAGACATCTTTTCTCAGTTCATACAACAGCCAACTCCTTATTAGGAATTTAGATTGAGTTGCTCCGGCTGAAAAGATGATACATGTTAACAAATAAATTGTAACAAAAAACCCGCAAGCTCTTGGCTTGCGGGTTTAACAAAAAAGTAATATCGATAAACTCAATCTATCGATCTATTATTTTTTCTTTGCCTTTTTCTTAGCGACTTTTTTCTTAGCCGGTTTTTTCTTAACAGCCTTCTTCAAGGCTTATTTATTATCCGCTTATTTCTTAACAGCATTATACACGTCAAATTTCAAGGCCTC
>CAYSHR010000155.1:0-7563 GCA_964430795.1 uncultured bacterium | reverse complement strand
CTGTTAGTAAAAACTGGTTTTGGAAGGCTCTAAAATGGCGGAAAAAAACACTCCGGATGTTTCGAGGGTGCTCAACGCGATGGCGTCAGCCAAGAATCTCAAGAAACAGATAGAGATATTGACAAGATTTCTTGGAGACAGTGATCTTAGAACGTCAACCCACCTAATAAGCGAAGTATCCACAAAAGCCACGGAGAATATGCTCTATGCCAGAGATTTTCTTCTTATCTTGAACTATCCGGTTATCTTTAGAGCCTTTGGGAAAAAACTCTATGATCAACTTATTTTCTCCATGAAAGGGTCTGAAAAGCTAAAAGCCATGTACAAGGTGATGGAACAGACTAAAAGCCTTAAATCAAAGCAAATACCATTATTACAGGCAAAAGTCGGCATCTATTTACAAATTCTGTTTCTCATGAAGGAAAGAATTACTGAGGAGGGCATGCCTCCTTTGAAAGTTTTCGGCCCGGATATTACTCTTAAATTAATTTCTCGAATCGGCAATAAAAAGACAATGCTCATTGAGCTGAACGATTTTGGAAAGGGCTATTGGAACCTTCTTGTTGACTTGCTAAAGGAAGCGGATTTCAGGTTAAAAGAGGAAGAGGTTTACGAACTTGTACTTACCGACAAGATGATCAAAATGTATGCTTCTGGCTCCCACCTTGCCGGTTCAGGCAAAGGAGAAGCCGGGCAGAGCGCTCTCTCAGATGTCATGCTTACCAGAATGGGTCGAAATATTGTCAAGCGGGTTGGCCTTCTGCTCCGCACTGTAAAAATGTACCCGGGCGCTGATCACCCTTCAGTTACTTTAGGACTGGAATCCCTCCATCATACTTTTGATGAAGTCCTTGAGCATCGCCCTTCTCTGACTTTTACCCGTCTTGGATCTGATCTGCTTATTGATGATGTAAAAAATCGAAAGAAAGAAAAGTTTGTCGATGACTTTATCGCCCAGTTGGACGAAAGAAACATCAACTCCATAACCATGACCCAGGGAATCTCTGAAGAGGAAATCAGAGTTCTGGTTAACATATTTGTCATGTCCCCGGCTCATGTGAAGAAAGGGGGCGGCGTAAAAACCATATTAGGCAAAGGCGGCGTTACAAACATCATTGTTGATCAATTCAAATATGGAATCATCAGCGCCGACCAGGAGGAGGATGTAGAGCAGGTCTCGGGTGATGAGAAGATGGTTGAAAATATCATCTTTACGGAATTGGTTGGAAGACTCAAAGACGGAAAAGGGCTTGGAGATTTAAAGTCTGAAGATGTTGGCGCCGCGTTCAAACAACTTATTTCAGGAACTTTCAGAAAGGACAAGAGCGCCAAGAAGACCCTGGCCCAGATGCTGTTGGCTGTTGACCCCTCCCTTGCCGAAAGAGCCCTCTTTTCCAAAGAAGGATTTCGCGATGATATTCAGTGGTCATCAGCTCGAAGAATGATTGACGAGCTTATTATCTCCTTGCCAAAAGGTCCTATTGAGGATCGAATCAAATCCCTTGATAACCTTTTGAAAATGGCTGATCTTGCCATCGCGAAAAACAAGGACACCACCCTGGTTATTATCATCGAGAAAATCATCGAGAGGTTAAAGCTTCGCGAAAGGGATATCGAGGTCGTCCAGAAAGTCGTGGAGGTTCTTTTTGAGATTTGTAAACGATTGATAATTTCGGACAATTATTACCAGGCATTGGATGTTTTGCGGAACATGTATCAGGTGAGAAATCGCTGTCTACATATGCCGAACGAGAAGAAAGATAATCTCATAAGCACCCTGCCTGGAACGATTATCAAAGGAACAAAAATCATCGATGACCCGGACGTTATTGACGCCATGGTTAATGAGCTTGACAATGAGTCCCTTGAAACTGTTGACAGAATCGTAAGAATATTTGAAATCATAAATACTGAAACTGTTGTTGAAAAGCTTCTGAATGGATTTACAGATGACTCCCGCTCTGTCAGGAATCGCTGCTTCCAAGCTCTTCTTTCCATTGGGGAAAAAACATTATCCGTTACAGTCTGGAAATTAAAGAGCATCAATGATGACACTATATTCAGCCGGTCGGAATCAGGAATCTTATCTGACAATTCCTTTTTCATCCTTAGAAACTGTATTGAGCTTGTTGAAAAGCTGGGCAATGAGGAACACGTTAACCTGTTAAAAGAATTTGCCGACGACACAGACCCGAGAATCCGAAAACAAATTATGCTTACTCTGGCCGGCATGGACCCTGACCAGGGCGCATTTCTGGCAAGAACCCACCTTACCGACCCTGATTCCACTGTGAGCAAAGCCGCGGTGGCTACTCTTGGAAAACTGAAGCTCAAAGGCTCTCAAAGAGATATGGTTGACCTTTTTCTCGCTCCTAAGCCGGAGTTGCACATGGCGATTATTAACGCCCTTGCCAATATCGGGGGAAAGGAAGCGGAGGAACTTCTATCATATGCGAGCTATCTGCGATTTGGCGGCGCCACCGCCAATTATTTTCACTCGGACCCAGATCTTAGAATAGCCGCTATCAGGGCTCTGGGACAATGCGCCGACAAGAAAGGTCTTGCTGTATTAAGGAAACTGGCCAGGAAATTGAAAAACCCCTTTGTCAGGATTTTCCTCTTCCCACTCCAGTCAATGAGGATGAGAAAAGAGCTGTTGAAAGTCACCCAGGAAGCTCTTATCCGAGCCAAATTCAGGGTCGAGAAATCAGAATAAATAAAAGAGCCGAATTTTTGAGGTGTTTTTGAAGTCCTGGCAAATAAAAATATGCTTTTTCTTTCTTCTACTCTGCTTCATCCCACCTGCTTTGGCCCAGAACTCCGATGAACTCCTTTTAGCCGGCGATGCCGCTTTCCAAAAAAGATCTGACTCAGATAGCGCGGTCATAGAAGCAATCAAATATTGGGATAGGGCCTTTGCCGCGAACCCAAATGAAGCGGCGCCTCTTTATCGCCTTGCCATGGCTTATTCTTTTCTTGGAAGATTCGCGAAAAATGACGCCGCGGTGGAGAAATATTTTCTTAAAGGGCATAAGTACGCCAAATCCGCTGTTGAAAAAAATCAAAAATCGGCCGCGTCTCATTATTGGTGGTCAGTTACCCTTTACTATTCAGTAAGGCATAAAAATAAATTCGCCAAGTTGGCGGTTCACGGTGACATTACGGCTCATCTGCTTATGGCTCGAAAAATTGACCCGGACTACCGCTTTGGAGGGCCGGACAGAGAACTTGGAAGAGTCGCTTTAATAAGCCCGATTCCAAGCATGCAACTGGCTCTTAAATATTTAGGGTCATGCAATAAAATAGCTCCTGAATTCAGCGAGAATGCCCTGCTGTTGGCCAAGGCTCTCATAAAAGACAAACAGTTTGCCAGGGCAAGGCCGTATCTGGAGAAAGTATTGAGCCTTAAGCCAATGCCTGGTTATGAAAAAGAGCTGAAGGACGATCAGAACCAGGCCGGTGAATTACTAAAATCGCTGGATTTGAATTAGGTCTCCCGGCAAACCTTGAATATCAGCAGGTCAATTTGCCAAAAAATATGAATATCCTCATTATTAGTGAGACATTGTAATGGCCGGAACGAACCTTGATGCCAGACTTTGCTACCTTGGCGGACCTGGTTCCGGTAAAACCCATCAGATCATCAAAGAATTGGAAAAGTCCGGGCTATCCAATACCAGGACCAAGCTGCTTTTACCTACAAGAGGAATGATTGAGCATATAAAAAACATCTCATTGACCTCCATTTCCAGAGATGGAATAATTGAGGATATCATCTCCACCTTTGGACAATGGGCGACAACCACTTTAAAAAGAGATGAAACCCTGGTCTCAGTTACGGAGGTTTTGCCCCTTGTCCGGGCAATTTTGGAAGAAGCCGACCTGCCCTGTTTTAATAATGTGAGCCGCCTTCCGGGATTTCCCGCCAAAATCACAAAATCAATTTTTGAAATAATGGATAATGGTCTTACTCCCTCGGATATCCTTAAAGGCGCTAAGGGCAACAAAAAACTGAAATCCATGGCCAAAGTTATGACCCTGCTTCAAGAGGGAATGAGAAAACTATCCTTTGTCTCATCAGGAGAATTGCTTTTCAGGCTCCGTAAAAACATAAAAGAGAACAGGGTTGATATTCCGGAATCAATTCTATTTGACGGTTTCTATGATTTTACAAAAGGGCAAAGGAGATGTTTTGAGGCTCTTTTGGAGAAGGGGATTAACATAACCATTACTCTTCCGGTAATGGAAAAAGAGGTGGTCAGGCCGATCTTTCAAAACCCTAAGCGCACCTATGATCTATTAGTAAAACATGGATTCAAGTTCAAAACTCTTTCCAAAACACCCGATCCCCATCCTTCATCTCCCAGGCGGATTTTTCACAGGTTGTTTACAGATGACAAGCGGGCCGCCCCCTTAGATGGATTCGCTTTGCTGACAACTGATACCGTGGAGAATCTTATCCAGACCATGGCTCTTCGAATTAGAAAGTCCAAGGCCGAAGGAAAGCTTCCTTTATGGAGAAATGTTGGAATTGTGGCCAGGGACCTTTCCCCTTATGAGCTGATAATAAGGAGAATTTTTGATCAGTATAAAATTCCTCACCACATTCACCACAATATCAATCCAGGCAAATTATCCTTTGGCCAAAATCTTCTCTTTCTTCTTGAGATATTGGGGCGAACCCCCCCCCGCACCTGTTTTGAAAAGGCGAATTATGTTAATGCAATCCAGGACGCTTTTTCATTTTTAGCCCCAAAGGACATTCTTGAGGAAATACTTTTTTGGCAATACCACGAAATAGGCAAAGACGGGCGGACCATAAAACGAAAAGTGTTTCCACAGGACTTAAAGAGCATCCGGAGCCATATCACAGGCGGCAAGGCAAAAGATCACTTGGAGTTTATTCTAGGGATTATTAAAAAATGCAGCGATAGAGAAATAAATCCGGATACATTTTCTGAAATTTTAACTCTCATCCTTAAGAGATACTCCACTGAATTTTTTATCAAAGGAGGCAACCAAACCAGAGGACTGAAGGATGGCGCCATGGCTCTAAAAGGTTTCTTTATGGCCGCCAAATATTTTAAGGAGAACTGGGAGACTCTGGATTTACCTTTAAATACTTGGGAGTCTTGCCGGCTGCGTTTCAAGGAATTTCTTGACAGCCAAAAAATCCCTATGGACTCAAAGTTAAAGGACGCGGTTCACATTGTTGACGTTTACGAATCCAGAACCTGGGTATGGGAAGAGGTTTATCTTATCGGGCTTAATCAAAATGAATTTCCGAAAAGAGCAAGAGAGGATATTTTTTTCAAAGACATGGAGAGGCAGACAATTGACTTTTTTCTACCCACCGCTAAATCAGCGAGATTTGAGGAAGAGCTGCTTTTCGTCTTTGCTTCAAGCCGGTCAAAAGGCACCACTGTTTTTTCAAGACATACTATTGACAATGAAGGTAGGGAATTACAACCAAGCCATTTTCTGGAAGAGATTAACTCAATTTTCGAACCGCCTCTTTCCAGGATTCAACCCCTTGTGTCACTAACAAGGCCGACGATTCCTTCTTCAAACTGGACTCAAAAAAGTAACGGTAAAAGCGCCGCCTGCTTCTCTCTTGGCCGAATCAAACACTTTAACGAATGCCAAATCAAAGCTAACATTGAAGGGCGGATTCTTTTTGACCACAGAAAATCAGAGCTCTCTTTACAAGACAATCCGGCTAACTGGCTTTCTGTTAGGGAAAAGGCGCCTGAAACCCTTCCTGACGATTTTTTGCCCATGATAAAAAAGGCCGTGGAACCTTTTAGCGTTTCTTCGTTAAATGACTTTATCGCGTGCCCTTTTAAGAGCTTCGCAAAAAAACTTTTGAAATTATCGCCCTTGATAAAAGGGCCGGTTCTTGACAATTTACTCCTTGGTAAAATTGCCCATGAAACCTTGAGCCGCTATTTTTCCACTACTGATAAAAGTTTCAAAAAGTCATATTTTCATAGAATCTTCACCGCTGTTAGAGACCAAAAGTTAGCGGGCTCCGGCATGGCTTTTGACGAACTTGATTTTGACCAGGAGCAGGAATTGATGAGGCTTGAAGGCGCCCTTGGCATCTTGGTTGAAAGAGAAAACCAGAAATGGCTTAACGAAACAAAGGCCGTTCCTTCTCTATTTGAATGGAAATTCGGCGCAAGGGATTCACCAGTCAACCTTCTTCACAACAACAGAACCGAACCTTTTTCAGGAAGAATCGACCGCGTCGATTTTATTGACGGCAAAACAGCGCTGGTTATTGATTACAAGCTGTCTTCCGGGGAGATAAAGAAAAAGGACCTTGCCTTTTTAGAAAAAGGGCTATTGCCCCAGCTTCCGATTTACTGTTTAGCGGCTAGCCGGCTTCTGAAAAAAGAGGTGGCCGGCGGTCTAATTGAACGAGTAAAGAAAGTTGATAGAAGTGGGTTTATCAACAAAGACGCTGTTGACGATTTTGTGGCTGATGGATTTAAGGAACAAAAGCTTCACCTGTTTTCGGAGGAAGAATTTGAAGCCATGGGCAAATCGGCAATGGACAATATTTTTGATTTTTGTGAATTGGCCAAACAAGGGCATTGCGAAATTAACCCCAGAGACTCGGAAGAGAGTTGTAGTTTTATCAAATGCGATTTTTTCGATTTTTGCAGAGTGGGTTTTAAATGACCGGTTATCTAAAAAAGTGGCCCTTAACTCCTTCACAGAGACGGGGAGTTGAACAAACCGGGCAAAGGACCGTGGTCACAGCCGGTGCTGGTACTGGAAAAACAGGGGTTTTGACAAAACGCTTTGCCCACCTGGTACTTTCAGGGCAAGGCGCCATGGACCAAATACTGGCAATCACATTTACCGAAAAAGCCGCCGCTGAAATGTCTTTGAGGGTAGCGGAGCTTTTTGAGGAAGAAGGGCGTGGGGACCTTCGAAGAAAATTACCTGAAGCCTCCATCTCCACCATTCACTCCTTTTGCGCCAGGCTTCTTCAGGAGAATGCCATCGAAGCCGGCATCGACCCTTCTCACAATATCGTTAACGAGCTTGAACAAGAGTACCTTGTTTCTCTTGCGATGGACCAGACGCTGTTAAACATCCAAACCCTTTCAAAAGCCCAATACGAAAATTTTCTGGCTTCGATAAAAACCGACGGTAGATTTGGCGCCGATATCAGAACCGCTATCCGGAATATCTACAACCATATTCGAGTTGGAAGAACGACAATTACTGAAGCCTTTCAAATACTCAATCCGTCGGACCGTGCAAATAGAATCATCGACAAACTCAGGGAGCTTATTCCGGCATATCTTTCAGCCGCGAGGCGTCGCCCAAAACAGTCCAAAACCATGATGGCCAATGAAAACGCGGTAAACATCATCTCTTTGGCTCTTGACCAGCCCGACCCAATACGGAGAATCATGGCTCTGAAAGAACAGTCAATAAACCTAAATATCGGCAGGGATATAAAGGAGACAGCCAGAGAGATTAAAGAGCTTTCCTTAGAACTGATTCATGTTTCCGCTGAAGTTTTCGCCTTCCCAATCCGAGGAC
>CAYSHR010000154.1:0-7585 GCA_964430795.1 uncultured bacterium | reverse complement strand
TCCCGTCTGAATCCATGGCCACATCCGGAGCTGATTGTTCTTTGGTAATGTACGTATTTACCTGAAACTCGCTTCCCACCGGATTGCCGTCCTGATCAAAAAGCCGGCCAAATATGGAGGCATCCTGCCCGGCCTGACCATATGATTCCCAGACCACTACAAAATCGCCCTGGTCATTTCTCGCCACAGCAGGCATGGCCTGGGCGCCCTGTGTATATGTATTTACATGAAATTCACCTGTAACAGGGGCGCCGTCGGAAGCGAATCTTCTGGCCATAACACCATATCCATCGCCGTCACCGCCATCTGAAGCCCAGACTATGACAAACTCGCCATCGAGCCTTACCCCAATTCTTGGATATATCTGGTCAAGGGCGACAACGCTATTTACCAAAATCTCGGAAGTTATGGGGTTACCCTCCATATCGAAAATTCTGCAGAATATATCAAAGCCCTGACCCGAATCACTGAATGAGTGCCACGCGACAATTATCTCATCATCGGAATTGATGGCGATATCGGCCTGAGACTGGTCATTCTCCAGAGTTTCATTTATCAGAATTTCCCCTGAAGAAGGCGCGTCGGATAAAGAACTTTTCGGTAGAAGTAGAAAAACCAAAAACAGAATGAGCACCGGCGGCGGATAAGTGGAAATCTTTCTGATAACCATTTTTATTACCTCTGAAAAAGGGCATTCCCGGGCAGAAATCAATGTCATGTCAAGTGTCTCTTTTTCATCTTCGTCATCCCCGCGCGAGGGGAAATGAGAAGGAACTCTTAACACATTATATGACACTGGTTATAAATTGAAAGCAAAACCATATTTTACCTTGACCGAAATTGCTTATGTCATAAAATCAGAACCCAATTATTCCAATGGAGAAACAGATGAAACACCTGATCAGTATTGCCCATTTGTCCGCTGAGGAAATTAACGATATTTTTGAGCTTTCCAAGGAACTGAAAGAGAAACAGAAATCCGGCGTGGCTCATAAAATTCTTGAAGGAAAAACTCTTGCCATGATTTTTGAAAAGCCAAGCACAAGAACCAGGGTCAGCTTTGAGGTTGGGATAAGCCAACTTGGTGGATCCGGTCTGTTTCTTTCAAAGAACGATATTCAAATGGGGCGCGGAGAGCCCATTAATGACACGGCCCGGGTTCTTTCAAGATTTGTTGACGGAATAATGATTCGTACATTCTTACAATCGGTGGTGGATGATCTGGCAAAATATGGTTCCATCCCGGTTATAAACGGCCTTACTGATCTGACTCACCCGTGCCAGGTTCTTACAGACATGTTTACAATCATAGAAAATTTCGGTTCCCTTGATGGTTTGAAAATTGCCTATATCGGCGATGGCAACAACATGGCAAACTCCTGGATTAACGCCGCGGCTGTTCTGGGTTTCCAGTTGCGCTTGGCGTGTCCACAGGGTTTTCGCCCTGATCAGACTATTTTCCATAACGCCAAGGAGAAACTGGGGAATAAGCTGATGCTGACCAAAGACCCCAGGGAAGCGATTGCCGGAACTCATGTTGTAAACACTGACGTCTGGACCAGCATGGGACAGGAAGAAGAAGCAAAAGCTCGGATAAAAGCTTTCCAGGGTTATATGGTCAATTCCTCCCTTATGTCTTTAGCTGATGATAACGCGATATTCCTCCACTGCCTGCCGGCCCATCGAGGCGAGGAAGTATCGGACAAGGTCATCGAAGGGCGGCAAAGCAGAGTATTTGACCAGGCGGAAAACAGGCTTCATGTGCAAAAAGCCATAATGGCAAAACTTATGTAGCGATTTATTTTAAAGCAGGTTTTATGTTACAGTATTTCCCCTGGCAAAAAAATGTCTACCAAGACAGCCCCATCCTGTTAATATATAGATATTGCAATGTTGGAGTGATAAAAAATGGCGAACCTGTTACCTGGCGGATATTTTAGTAATAGCCTGACTGAAAATGAATTTTTTGGCTTTTATGAACAGCTTTGCGGCAATCTTCCATTTCCGGTTCTGGTTTTAGATGGCACCGGCAAGATCATTTTCGTTAACCAAACTCTTGTGGATATTACAGGTCTCAAACCTGAAAACGTCCTTGGCAAGTATTTTTATTCCATTTTATCATCAGTGGATAATGATGAAGATGAGGATTTAAAATCTTTGCCTCCAAATGGCAAAGCGCATATTAATAATGAAGTAGGCAGCAGGCTTTCCTTTAAAATTACTTCAAATCCAATTCTGTTTGGCAAAGAAGATAAGAAAGGGTGGATTGTAACTCTCGCGAATATTTCCGACACGGAGGAATACCTCGAGGGCGAAAGCATTACTAATCATTTTCTGGGCATTTCATCAGATGTCGGGCGTTTTATATCCGAGGGACTCCCCTTGCATACCCTGATGGAAAGAGTCATCGGGTCAATAATTCTCCAATTGGATATTGAAGCCGGATATATTTATCTGGTCACCCCCGACAAGACCAGCGCTACCATTCAAGTGCATCGAAACCTTGACCCTGTTTTTCTAAGCGCTATTAAAGAGTTGAACCTTGAGCTTAACTTTGTGCAAAAATTAGTTGATTTCGGCAGCCCCATGCCTTTAATTCAGTGCCTTGAACCTGAACTGAAATTGACTGAACTTATAAATAAATTTGGTTATCAGCACACTGTTTCAATGGCTCTTTTTCATGACGATGAACTGGTTGGGTTTCTAAACCTGGTCCCGGCAAAGCCCTTTACCGAACTTGAGATGAATCTTTTCGAAAACCTTGGTTCTCAACTTGCTCTGGCAATCGGCAATGCTCTTTTGGTAAAAAATCATCGCGAGATAGAGAGGAAATATTCAACTGTAGTAGAAAGGGCAAGCGACGGAATCATGATCAGCCAGGATGGTGAGTTCAGCTTTGTAAATAAACAGTTGGCTGACATGTTGGGTTATTCCATCTCAGATATGATCGGGATGAAAATCACTCAAACTATAACTGTGGAAGATATGAAGGAATTATTGGCCAGATATGAAGCAAGAATTTCCGGCTCTGTCCCACGGGATTTATACATAGGTAGATTAAAAGCAAAATCCGGCACCACAATTCCTGTTGAATTTAATGCTTGTACAATTCAATTTGAGGGCCACCCTGCTTCTCTAAGCTTTGTTCGGGATATCAGTAATCGCGTTTCTCTTCAAAAGCAGGTTGTCCGGCAAAAAGAGATGGCTGAATTCTATAATGATATATTGACCCATGACATAAATAATTTCTGTCATAATCTTTTAGGAAACATTGACAACCTGATTGATGATTCACCCAAAAACACAAGCAAAGAATATCTAAGTAAACTGGATACTTGCAAAAACAGTATACAGATGGTTTCCAACATTATTGACAGGGTGCAGGAGATGATGCACATCCAGGCCATAAACCCTGAGAATCTGACGCCCTGCAATCTAAAGGATATTATCAAGGAAGGGGTGGAAGTCGCCCAGGAAACTTTTCCAAGAAAAAATGTGAAAATTAAAACAAGGGTTTCCAAAAGCCCTCATACTCTGGGTAGCAACCTTTCCGTCCTCATTTTTATCAATCTTTTGACAAATGCCATAAAACATAATGATAAGGAAGAAAAACTAATTGAAATAGAAGTAAAACCGGCAGAATATGATGGTAAAGAAGGCTGGGAAATTCAAATAAGCGATAATGGTCCGGGAATATCCAAAGAGAATTTGAAAAAGATATTTGACCGATTTGAGAGATTCTCAAAAATAGAGGGTAAAGGTTTGGGCATGCCCATCGCAAACGCACTGGTAGAAAAAATGGCAGGTAAAATTATTGTCGATAACGGCGACCAGGCATCTATCTATCCAGGAGCCAAAATAAAGGTCTATCTTCCAAAAGCATGAGCCGGCACCCGGTAATTATCTTTGGGAATCAACAGGATTCTCTCTTAAAAGATCACCTATCGTCCCCATCAGTATTGGCTCTATCTCGCTGCTGATTGAATTGGATTCCTCATAATGGGGATGATTTTCAGCGTCCAGACAAATCCACCACCATGCGAAAGGTGGTATTTTAATATCTCTTGGCGGTTTAAAATCCGACTTGGGAATTACGTAACCCAGTTCTCCCCCTGATAAACAGAATACGAAAAGAAACTTGCCGGTGGCAAGGCTTTTTAATGGCGGAGCCGAAAGTCGATAGTTCTTGCCTGTAACATGAAACTTTTTGTCCTTTGGGAAATATTTATCCCCATTCGCGATAAAATCATCAGGGAAACCGGCAATGGATTCCGGCAGCGCCTCGGCTGGAATATTAATTATCTGCGCGGGTCCGATATTTATTACTGAAACCTCTATTGAGACGTTTTTTCCACTGTAAGCCTTAACGCCGGGAACAAAAAGACCACCGATCCAGCTTCCAAAATTATTGTCTACGTTTCCTTTGTCATCATAAAGAATTCCCTGCTCATAACCAATAGCGCCAAGAGAGGCGCCAAGCCTGAATAAATTGTTTTCCAGGGGTATAAGAACATCCCTTTTGGAAAAAGATATTTCATCAATAACCGCTCTTTCACCATTTTCCTTAAGGGATTTAACTCCTTCCTTCCCAAGCTCCCTTCCCAATATCGGCGCAAAACGGAAATCATTGGGAATCAGTATTTCCTTCGGTACTTTTTCAAAAGGTGTGGTTACGGGGTATTCGGGATTGGCTTCAGGGTCCCATAAAGGCGCCCTTAACGGTGTTTGCATTCCTCCAAGGGGACCGCTGAAATACATGGGAATGCCGCCACGATGTTTTCTCAGATATTCTCTGGTGTAACCGGGAAATCCCGCGGTCAGTACTTTACCCCAGGCATCCTTCTGATCTTTTGTCAGAATATTATAGCTCAATTGGGGGTCGTCTCTTTCCGGGTCTCCATACAGTAATACTGATTCGGGATGATTTGCCCAGTTGATTAATGTGGCGATAGGCGCGCCGTCAACTCCATCAATGGCCATAACCGTGAGGTCCGGATAAGTAATGTGAGGTTCCCTCTGATCATTTAAACCCATGTGAAATTTTGACTTCGCGAATGTTATATAGGCAGGGCGTAGAGATTTTGCCGCACCCTCAATACACTCAACCGTTTTATTTCTATACTTCTCAAACCACTTGCCGTTTATACCTGAGTCAATTTTTCCGCTCTTAAGAACAGTATTGATGATTTTTGGGATTTTCATCCGGCCAAGACCGGAAATGCCGAGAGTATCAGGCCCCATGTGGTTATGTGCCGCGGAAATCACAATGAAATCAATGCCTAGTTTTGGATCGACCATCTGTTTTATTTTATTTATATCAGCGGATGTAAGAAGATAGACATCCGAGCAGACAAGAGCAATGCGGGTTTTTGTCCTTTGATCTTCAAGGACAAGAGCGTAAACATATAGTTTATCGTATATATATTTCGCCTCTCCATTTCCATTGCCAATCAGTATTTTACCCTCTTTAAATGATATTATCCTGTCTCCAAAACCAAAGGCTTTTGTCGGATCTCCCATATCAAAAACACCATTTTGATTCACGTCCTCATATTCCATCACTTCGGGAGTAATATCAGCCTCAGCGGCGCCGGCAAAATAAACAGCGGGGCCTACCCTTCCATAAGCCATGCTGAAAGCACCAAGGAAGAAAAATATTAACAGGCAGAGGATTATGATTCTGTACATATGCTATTAACTCCAAATTATTTCATTGAGCATTCTTATAAAAACAACTGATTTTGTTAAAAGGAAATATTATTTAACAGGAGTTGGCTTATACCTGGTTACTGGTTTTACAGGCAAGTTGAGCCGCCTTGGCAATTCTGGGATTTTTGTCCCTTACAAATTTTTTAGCCGCTGAGACGCCTTTAGGATCACCAAGAAATGTAAGAGAATTAAGAACCGCTATGGTAATATCATCATCTCTCTTACTGAAAATTCCAAAGACTCCGCTCCGTTGAATAATTTTAAGTAAAATGTCGATGGAAGCCGGGGCGCCAATCTTCCCAACCGCTTGAATCATTTCGCCGGCAAGCTCCCGGTTTTGTTCCAAGAATTGTTTGTTGCCAAGGTTGTCCGCTAAAACAGGCAGACCGATCTTTGACTTAATTTGCCCGAAAAACGTGATTATAGTTTTCTTCAAACTTTCATCATGATTATTAAATGAATCCACTAAAGCCTGTTGAGCGCCCTTGTTTCCATTTCTTATAAGGGCGATAACACATGCCTTCCTTACTCTTTCATCTTTGTGAACGACGTGTCTTTGCAAAGTCTGGACAATCTCATCCTTTGGAAATGTCGCCAGGAGATTAACAAGGTTCCTTATATAGAACCAGGGTTGGTTCCTTCCAAGCTCCCGTAAAATAGGAGGGACTATGGTCTCACCGAACCTGGAAATAATATTTGTTACTTTCTTTCTGACCCGCATCTCGTCGGAAGAGAGAAGTAATTTCAACATCTGTGGAAGCACCGCGTTACTGGGCATAGCCATAAGGACTTTTATAGCCGCGTCGCTTACAGCATCATCCTCAGATGTAATCGGTTCAAGAAGAAGACTGATAAGCTCGTGATTTTGCGTAATACGCCCTAACCCTTCTTCAAGTATTTCCTGTCTGGGATCTCCCGAAAGGTTGTTATCCAGCCTCTCCAAAGAGCTAATGAGATTTGCGGCGATATTGAATTTTCCATTTTCGATAAGTTTATCAAAACCTGAAACTATCGAAGCAAGAAACAGGGCGAAAATTTGCTGGTCTTTTTCATTAGTCAGTCTTCTGAAAAGAATATTGTAACAATCACCCACCACTGTAGTAAATTTTTCACTGAAAAGCTCTTGTTGAATTCGAACAAAAGCGTTGATTGTTAATATCTTTTGATCTCTATTGGTAGTGTTAAAATTATCAGCGCATTTTTCTAAAAGCCTCTTGATAACGTCAGGTCTCCTGGCTTTGTGAAGCCTGGCTACAATATCAGCGAAATTATCAAGAAATTCATTTCCAAGATAATACTTATGGGGCTTAACAATCAATCTTCTCATCTTCAGTACAAGGAGGTCGCTGGGAGCTTTGACATCCTTCTTGATCAACCTGACCATCTTCAAAGCATGGTGAGCTTTTTCGTTAAATAAAACTTTTTCTTCCCGGGTTTTTATTTTCTTTAAAACCCTGATAAGCATTTTTTCACTTTCCCATAGAGTCTCCGTATCAATTTCAAAATCTTCCGGAGACAGGCCATCCACAGCGTTTCCGATGGTCCTTAATATAATATCAACAACTTGTGATTTTTTCTTTAGATTAAGACTGGTCAATATCAGGGATTTTATATCAAGGTCCTTTGGAGACTCCACCTGGATCATCAAAAGTTTGGCCAGAGTATGGGATTTGAAATTGGTAACCACTTTTATAAAATCAGCCAGGAGCTTGGCTCGAATCTGAGGATTGTCAAAAGTAACAATGCTTCTGCTAAGGGTCTCGAAAGTTTTAACAAGTTTTTCAACTCGGGCGTCGTTCTTCTTGTTGTTTTGTGTTCTAAGCTGTTTTCTTTTTAGTCTGGGCTCGGTATCGTCAGGCGCCGCGGAGGAGACAGC
>CAYSHR010000153.1:0-7591 GCA_964430795.1 uncultured bacterium | reverse complement strand
CTTTCTGTTTTTCTGCTTCTGGTTCTCCTTCTCTGGCAGATGGAAAAGCAAGGGTTTTTGTCCACAATAAAGTCCCATAATCTTTGCGGGCATGTTATCCAAAACGACCTTATTTTAAATGAAGACATCATATGTTTAAAAGAATCCCTTGGCGCCCTGCCTCGAGAGGTGGAAGAAAGGTTTGTTTTCTTTACCCAGACATCGGGAATTACTATCGATTGCCGGGGACATTTTATTCAGAGTGAAGGGGGCGTCGGGGTTTTTATTGAAACGGCAAAAGCAATAAAGATACTAGACTGTAACTTTATCGGAAATGAAAAGGGAATTTTCGGAAAAAAAGCCGACTCTCTTTTTATCAGGAATACTAGGGCAACCGCCCTTTTGGGAGGCATCAAAATAGTGGAAAGTGATGGCGTACAAATTGAAAATTGCACCATCAATGGAATGGGTGAGGATCCGAAATGGGGCATGGAATTTATCGGCGCGACCAATTTGAAGGTTGAGAATTCCGACATTAAGGAATTCCGCTATAGCGGGATCAATCTATACGGCAGTGAAAATTTCGAAATCACAAAAAACAATATATCCACTATTAATGACACGGGAATAGGTTTTTTTGAGCGAGATCAATATCCCACCACCTCCAAAGGTAAAATAACGAAAAACAGTTTCAGGTGGATCAACAATGTAGGTGCTTTTGAGGTTATGCACGGCGCCTTTGATCTTCTTATCGAGGGAAATAAAATAGTAAAATCAAAATCCGCCATCTATATTTACCAGGAGGGAAAAAATGGAAAAGTAAGAGATATTATCTTTAAAAACAACCAGGTGAGCGGCGTCTATATACCTTTTACAATCCACGATGGAAAAAACATCCGGGTTTTGGGAAACAGATTTGAGAAAAGTAACGGCGCCGGAATATTCTCGGTGAAAAATTCAGATGATATAGAGATAACCCAAAACACCTTTCTTTTTAATAATGGTCCGGGTGTGGTGGAAAAGGGAGTGAGAAATCTTAGCTTTTCCCACAACATTCTTAAAAAGCATTTTGGCCATTTCATTAAAGTGGAGGACGGCGCCGGGAATCGGGATTTTCGCCATAACTATTGGGATGGAAAACCCGACGCGAGCAGGTTTGCCGGATTGAATTACCCCAGGGACATCACGCCTTATCTTGACAAGGCACCCAGAGTCAGTTCAGAGGAATAACAGGCGCCCGCCCTTCTTTGTCCTCTTTTATTTTCAGAGCTCTCGCCATTTCCTGAATCACAGGGTCGGCGGCGTGAGTGACGGATATTTTTTCCAAAAGAGGCTTAAGCTCATCAAAGCGTTTTTGCACATATAGAAGAACGGCAAGGTCTCTCTCACCCCTTTCATTTGCCAGACGATACATCTTTTCAGCAAGGTCATATTTTTTTCTTCTGAAGTAGATTTCCCCAAGTTTATCTATAGCCTGTCTATTGGTTCCGCTGCTCAATTTAAAGGCTGTTTCATAAAATCCTTGAGCCTGCTCAAACTGCTTTAGCTGGAGATAAATAGAGGCTGTAGCCAGGTATTGATAGATCAGAGAACCTTTCTGCTCAGTGCTCATCCCGCGGATTTCTTCCTCTGTATATGAAGGTATCTCGATTTTGTAACCGGTGTCGGCTTCCTCTTTCTCCTTTGTCGGATAATAAAATATCCCGGCAAAGATAAACAGCAGGACAACCATAAAAACAATCCATTTGCCCTTTGCGCCTTTTGACTTTTGTATTTCCATT
Source organism: uncultured bacterium (assembly GCA_964430795.1). Lineage (GTDB taxonomy): Bacteria > Lernaellota > Lernaellaia > JACKCT01 > CAYSHR01 > CAYSHR01. The sequence continues at coordinate 5,831 of CAYSHR010000153.1, read as the reverse complement.
AAATCACCGCGGTAATCAGCAGCCGGCTATGCAGTCAAACCAGTCCCCGCAAGTGCCGTTTGAATAACATTGAAGCATGCAATCCAGAGTGGGAGAGCTTTCGCACCCGGGCACGCATTGGTCAACGCTGTCATAAAAACCGTCTCCGCATTCCATGGTTTTTTCGCAAAAGGTTTCGCAATCGCCGGCAGGAACAAGCTGGTCATCCTGACTGTCATCATCGTTGTCATCGTCGTCATCATCGCCGCATGAAATCATAAATATAAAGGAGATTGAAATCACTATCAACGTCACAAAAAGAGCGGATATCTTCATTTTCCCTCCAGCCGGTTATGAACATAAAAAGATCATTTGATCTGTTTTTCCAGGACAAACATCATACACCAAACGCCCTACTTTTCCAGGTAATCCTTTTCCGTGTTTACATCCCAGGGATCCACATCTTCGCCTGAAAGTTTTTTTACAGCTAGAATTCCCGTTAGTATAGAGTGGTCCATATTGTTGTATCTGAACTGGCCGTATCGCCCGGCACATGAAAGATTGGTTATTGAGCCCAGATAGTCCTTAATAATCCGAAGGTTTTTCATGTAGCCGACATCATAAACAGGGTAGGCTTTCTCATACCTGGCCACAAACCCGTCTTTTATCTTTCTCCTTTTCACCATTCCAAGTTTTTCAAGGTCTTCCTTCCCTATTTCGAGAACTTCCCTGTCCAGTGAGTTGTGGAGGAAATCGCCTGGGCTGGAAAAATATTCGAGACCGATTGTTGACATGTTTTTGTCAGGAACCATATCCGGGCTCCAGTTTTTATAGAGTTGCAATCGCCCCGCTTTTATTTCGGGAGAAGGCAGATAAATCCAGTTGTCCGGAGTGATGGTTTTCTGGTCCACAATAAAATTGGCTGTAATGATTGACCTGTATTTCAGCTCCTTTGCCGCGTTTATTACCTCAGGGGGCGCCGCCGGCGCCATTATCATCACAAGCTCATCAATAGGCATGGTTGATATGAGGGCTCTTGTTTTTATCTCGACTTTGCCATGGGCAGTATTGGCTGTTACATATTTAACTTTATTGTTTTCGTGTTCTACTTTCCCGGCTCTATGCCCTGTTAATACTTCACTTCCATAGGCGTTGATGGCTTTTGCCATGGCCTGGTACATCTGCCCCGGCCCTAACCTTGGATAGTCGTATATGTCGGAAAGGGTTTTTATGTCTTTCTTTTTCCCTAGACCAAAAGCGTCAAGGGCGGCCTTTGCCAGGCTCAGTTTTTGGATTCTCTGGGCCGCCCAATCGGCGCTCAGTTCTTTACATGGAATTCCCCAGACTTTTTCAGTGTAACTTTTAAAAAAGATGGAATAGAGCCCATATCCAAAACGGTTGCTCACCCAATCCTCAAAGCTTTTTTCATTGTTCTTTGGAACCAATCTCCATTTGATAAAACTGGCGATGATCCACGCGACCTCCTTTATATCAAGGCCGAACATGGCTTCATTGACTCTCAGTGGATAGTGGAAAAATTGGTTTTTATAAAAGATCCTTGAGAGGCGTTCTCTGCCAACAAAATCATCAGGAAGTATCTCTTTCCACAAATCCCTGACCGGTTGTATTTTGGTTAGAAATCTGTGCCCGCCAATATCAAAATAGTATTTTTTATATTCGATGGTTTTTGAAAGGCCGCCTACCTGGTTTTCAGCCTCAAGAACAAGAGTAGCCCTTCCCTGCTTGCTTCCGGTATGCCCTGCCGCGAGCCCGGCAGGTCCACCACCGATAATTACAAAATCATGATCAGCCAAAAGTTAACTCCAAAACAAATCTAATTTCTTTATAGCACCGCCGATCACATAAAAGGAAGAGGGAAGGAAAGAAAATAGCGATTCAATTTTTTTATTCGATGTTATACTCTTTTGACAGCTTGTTTTTTTTAAAAGGACAGAGAAGGCTATTTTTATTCACTGATGTTTGGGGACTGAAATCCTGTGAATATGTTAACAAAAATTACCATCGGTCTTGAGCTTCTCAGGCGAAGATTTTTAAATGAACGAAAACCGGTTCTGGTAAGTTGGTCTGTTACAAACAGGTGTAACCTCAAGTGCGTCTATTGCGAACATCCAAATCTAACCCAGGACGAGCTTGATACTGATGGCGCCCTTGCTTTGATAGACGATCTTGCCAAAAGTAAAGTAAGGCTTATGGCTCTTACCGGCGGAGAGCCCCTTGTCAGGGAGGATATTGATAATCTGATTACCCGAGCGAAATCGAAAAATATCATTATTTCCATAAATACAAACGGCCTCCTTGTAAAAGAAAAGCTACACGCCCTTAAAAAAGTTGACATGGTCCAGCTCAGTATTGACGGACCAGGAGAAATAAATGACGCGCTAAGAGGGCAAGGGGCCTTCGATGTTACAAAAAAGGCTCTTTTAGAACTTGGACGCATTGGAAAAAAAGTTAAGCTGAATGTTACAATTACCAATAAGCTGATGGATCATCTCAACGAACTTTTAGAAATATGCAAAAGCTGGGACGCGCCTGTAATGTTTCACCCTTTAAGCACAGTGCATTCGGGGGATATGGACATTAGCGGAATTAAAATGTACGAAAAACAGCTTTACAAGATAATAGGGGAAATTATACAAGCCAAGAAAAAGGGGTATAGGATAATGAACTCTTTTTCCGGGCTGAACAGACTCAGAGGCGTGCCCAAAAGGCTGCCGCCAAAATGTTATGCCGGAGTTCTTTCACTTGCCATTATGCCCGATGGCCGGATGGTAATCTGCAATCAAAAGCGAACTGTAGACAAGCCTGTTGATATCTTTGAAAATGGATTTCTTGAGGGTGTAAAATCTCTGCCTTCTCCCCAATGCCATCAGTGCTGGTGCGCCAATCCCATGGAATTTAATCTTGCCATGTCTTTGAACCTTGAAACCATTCTCTCGGGGCTGAAACAGAAGATTTAGCCCCGATCCACAGTCAGATCAACCTATCTTGAAAAACCTCAGTATCTGCCATGGGCGTTTCCAGCCTTTCTCAAGAAAGAGATTGAGCTCCAGTGTGCTGGTGCAAAGGCAACCGCTACACTGAGGTTTTCTTAATGAATTCATAGTGGCGGTTACGCCATGCTCCAGGATATTGTTTTTCGCGAAACTTTCTCTTTGCATGGTGCAGAAAAAAGATCTCCCCATGGGGTCTATCCTGAGAAATATGCCGGCGCCTCTACATTTTATCGGTGGAAGATTTGGATATTGTGATAAATAGTCGAGACTCAGGTCGGTGTTGGCTATTGCTTTTGTGGTTTTTCTCATTTTCCTAAGCCTGGTAAAGGCTCTCTGAAATTCCGCGGGTTTCGGAATAAGCTCCGTCATCTGTTTTCCCATGGCATGAGCCAATGAAACCGGCTGAAATTTCACTCTGAGTCCAAGTTCCCGGCTTATCCTGACAATTTCATCGATATGGTTTATATTGTAAGTGCAAATGGTAGTGTTAAAAAAAACATCAATCCCCCTTGAGCGGGCAGCCTCAACAGCGTTCATAGCTTTTTCAAAGGCGCCTTTTCCTCTTATTTTATCATGAATCTCTTTTGGACCCTCGAAACTCAACTTCAGATTATCAAGACCTTCAATTTCGTCTATTCTGGAAGCCACAAGATTGCCATTTGTGGTAAGGCCCGCGTTAATGCCCCTTTTTTTAGCATGAGATAGAATCTTGCCTATATCTTTGACAAGCAAAGGTTCACCACCGGAAAAGACGATGATCCTGGTCCCGGCTTTTGCCAGCAAATCTATTATTTTAAGCACTTCGCCGGTTCCAAGCTCCCCATGGTTTTTTTCTGAAACTCCGCAAAAAGAGCAGGATTGGTCACATCTGTAGGTAAGGTACCAGCCCACAATTACAGGAGCGGACTTACCCCTTGATAAGTAGTATAAAACTTTCGGGCCATACTTCAGAGCTTTTGAGGCTTTCATTCATTTTCCCGCAATCAGGGTTATTTTAAAAACTGTTTCCGAAGAATCATTCAGGTAAACCAGGGCGCCATCATGGGCGCCGATAAGTTTTTGAGCTATTGAAAGTCCTAATCCGCTGCCCCCTTTATCTTTGGTTGTTGTAAAGAAAGGCGTAAATATTTTTGCCGCGTTTGCCTGGGAAATTCCCACTCCGTTATCCTTAATGAAAATCTCCACCTCCTTGTCGCCGTTATTTGACGCGGCTGATGTGATTATCCTGACCCTGGCCTCTTCTCCCCCATGTTGTCCGGCGTTATCAAGCAAGGTTGTAATTACGGATTCCAGAATTTCAGGGGCGATTTTCGCCTCATGTACTCCCTGGCCATGTTCAACCGTCACCTCAGAACCGCTATTTTTAAATCTCGCGGCTACAGAATCGATAATCGGTTTTATTTCCGTCTTTTGATCTCCTGTTTGCATCACATCGGCTCTTACCATATCAAGAAGCCGGCCCACAAGCCTTTCAAGACGGCCGGCGTCTGAATCAATCATACTCAAAAACTTTTTTCTATCTTCCGTTGACATTTCCGGAAAATGGTCTTCCAATATTTCCACGGCGCCTCTTATGGCAGCCAGAGGGCTTTTAAACTCGTGAGAGACTGATGAGGCAAGGGTCTTTATGTACTGGGTCCTTTCCTGAAGGGTTTTTGCCATGTGATTAAAGGATTCTGAAAGCTCCGCCACCTCTTTTGTTCCAGGGTTTTGTAAAGGCGCCGGCTCCTTCCGGTCACCTGAGGCAATGGTTCTTGCTTGTTTCATAAGGCGTTTTACAGGGCGGCCAATAGTGCGTGAAGTAAAGATGGAAACCAGAATCACGATGATTAATAGAGAGATCGCGAATATCAGGAGATTTGCCTGATTCTGATACAATGCCTTTAATATATCAATAGGGGTGCGGGAAAGAACCACCAGCCCCAGGACTCTGTTTCGGTCCAGAATTGGTATGGCGACAAAAACCCTTACCCTGGCCCTTCTGCTTATGGATTCCAAAGGGGGCATGGGCTCGTCGGAAATCCTCTGCCTCAAGAGGCTGAAATATCTTCCTTCAAGGGCCTTTCTCACCTCTTTTCTGTTTATCAATGATTTGCCGAATTCAGCGCCGGTGCTCGCCACTACTACACCATTGAAATCGACTACTCTTATCCCGCAGAGGTTGTATCGTTTGGCCGCCTGGATCAAAGGCAATAGCTTTTCCCCAGCCTCTACAGCCAGAGGATTCGCCGGTGCCCCTGGAGAAAGAGCGGTTTTTGCGGGTGGATGGAGCATATCGTCAAAGAGGTCCAACACCGGCGCAATTGGCGCGTAGGGGTCATCACTTTTTAAAAAAGCCTCGGTTTCCCCTTTGGCTTCTATGCCGTATTCAACGGCGCCCGCAAGATTTTCTTTCTGATATTTGGCTATAATCGGCGTCAGGCTTTCCTTAAAAGCCGCGCTTAAAATGACTCCCTGGGAGATAAGCTGGGCTTCAGTGGACCTGACAAGCTCATTTTCATACAGTCGAAGAGTAATGATTCCGCCAATAGGAAGAATAAGGATAGCCAGGTTTACGATAATCAGCACAGTTCTTAATCGAGGTACAAAGGGCATAGGGTCTTTCTTCCTAACTAATACCCATCCCGAAACTCGGTTGGGTGCTTTCGTTGTTCCCAGGTCCCAAATGAGCAATATTTCCCGAGGCCAAGAAAATCAAGGGTTTGAGCGGATACGTACTCATGTACTCCCCACAATCAAAACCGCCCATTGACGCCGAGATCGCAAAAAAGAGCACTTTCGGGACAGCAACTAACTACAGACCGCGAGTTTATAACCCACACCGTGAACCGTCTCAAC
>CAYSHR010000152.1:0-7621 GCA_964430795.1 uncultured bacterium | reverse complement strand
TGTCCCCCGATCTCAAACCCTGCCACCTTGCTCCCTTGTCACTGAACGATTACATAAAAAATGTATTCCCTTGGGTGTTTGATTGAAAATGAGCAAGACAGATGTTAAAAGAAGGGGCGGCAAAATTTGGAAACAGACTTTGGACAGAGGAGACACCAGATGAGAGTATCCCGGTTTCATCTTTTTCGCCAGGGTCCAATGATAAGGACTCTTATAAAAACCGCTGTTTCATCTGCCGGCTCGGCCAAAAACGGCAAAGAAACCGTTAAGGCAAAGGCCGGCCCTTTGTTGGAACAGGCTCTGGCGCCGAGAAATCCCAAGATGGTCAATGATTTTATCAGGCATGTCGGCGGGCGCCCATCATGGTATAAAGAAGTCCTGCCTCCCGGTTTCTTTCCCCAATGGGGTTTTCCCATTATGGCCAAGACCCTGGAAGGGCTGCCCTACAATCTTAAGCGCATATTAAACGGCGGGTGTGAAATTGAGGTGAACAGTCCGATACCGATGGACGGGGAACTCCTACTCAAAGCCCGGCTCATTGATGTTGATGATAATGGCTACAGGGTTATTCTGAAGCAGAAGCTCATAACCGGCACAAGAGAAAATCCCGAGGCTCTTATTTCATATGTCACCGCCATCGTTCCTCTCAAACCATCCGGGGGACCTAAAAAAGAGAAGCCCAAAGTTCCTCACAGCGCCAGAGAGATCGATTTATGGAAGCTCAATAAAAAAACAGGAATTGAGTTTGCTTATGTTACCGGTGATTTTAATCCTGTTCACTGGATCCGGGGATACGCTAAAATGGCCGGGTTTCAAAATACAATAATGCACGGTTTCGCCACTATGTCCCGAACCATCGAAAGCCTTAACAAAGCCCTTTGGCTAGGCAGGCCGGACAGGCTTTTGAAATTTGAATGCAGATTTGTAAAACCTATTGTATTTCCCGGCCAGATAAAGGTTTTTGTTGACGATGATAATAATGTCTCTATAGGAAACGCGCCAGGAGGACCGGCCTTTCTAACTGGAAAATTTACACCCTATCCGGAGAAAAAACATGAGTGATTTTCTTGTCAATCTGGGAACAAAACCCTTAGCCCGAAAAGGAATAAAAAAGCTTGGGTTGCCCATTCCATTGCCACAAAAACTGGAAAGGCCCGGCAAGCCATGGGAAGAACGCCCTTTGGAGGGAGAAACCGCTATCGTCTGTCATAGCGCGGGCAAAAAGTTCGCTTCCATGATTGCCGGAACCCTTGCCAAAGCAGGGGCCGATTGTCTGGTTATTGGAAACGATAGGGATTCAAAACCCTATAAAGACAATGGTCGGGCCTGGGGCCGGCAGGCTTTAAAACTTGATGATAATCAAATACCCGATGATGTAAAACCAAAATACCTTCTGTTTGACGCCTCCGGATTAAAAAAACCATCAGACCTTAAAAAGATGTATCGATTTTTTCATAACTGGGTGCGTAGACTGGCCCCCTGCGGTAGAGCGGTAGTTTTAGCCGGACCGCCTGGTGAGGCGAAAAAACCCTCCGGCGCCGCCTGCTTCCAGGCCGTTGACGGCTTTGTAAGAAGCATGGCCAGGGAGGTCGGCAGAAAAGGCGCCACCGCCCAGGTTCTCTATGTGGAAGAAGGAGCAAAGGAGCATGCCAAGGGCGCCCTTTGGTTTCTATTGTCCCAACGCTCATCCTATATTTCAGCACAACCCTTTCGAATATCCACCATGGTTGACCTTAAGGAAAAACCTCCTTTTGTTCGCCCTCTGGATGGCAAAATCGCCCTTGTGACAGGCGCGGCCAGAGGCATTGGCGCTTCCATCGCCTTGGCGTTTGCCAGGGAAGGAGCTCATGTTATAGGCATGGACCGCCCTTCTGAGAACGACTTGCTGAGTAAATTGATGGATAAGATCAACGGAACAATGCTTCTTTGCGACATTACTGATAAAGACGGGCCGGAAAAGATATTTAAAGAGATTAAAAAGGAATTCAAGGGTCTTGATATTATTGTCCATAACGCCGGGGTCACCAGGGATAAAATGCTCGCCAATATGGATGAGCAGAGATGGGATATGACCCTGGGGGTGAACCTTGTTTCTCTTATCAATGTAAATGAAAAGATAAAAACTCTTCTTAGAGAGAATGGCCGCGTTGTTTGTCTTGCCTCCATCGGGGGAATCGCGGGAAATATGGGGCAGACCAATTACGCCGCGTCAAAAGCCGGCGTAATAGGTTATGTTAGAGCATTGGCGCCGACCATGGCCCATAAAAACATCACGGTAAACGCCGTCGCGCCTGGGTTCATTGAGACCCAGATGACCGCCGCTATTCCTTTGACGACAAGGGAGGTGGCAAGGCGGCTATGCAATCTTTCCCAAGGCGGTCGGCCTGAGGATATCGGCGAGTTGGTTACTTTTTTAGCAAGTCCGGGCAGTTGTGGAATCTCTGGAGAGGTGATAAGAATCTGCGGCGGCAACTATGTTGGCGCTTAAAAACATTGGGAATGAACTTGGGAGGAAAAAACCATGGCCGCAAAAAAGACCGGATCAAAAAAACGTCGCGCAGTTATTGTTGGCGGCGTCAGAACTCCGTTTTTAAGGGCGTTTTCTGATTTTACAAAAATGAGTTCCTATCAGCTTGGCGCGGTGGCCGTAAAAGGGCTTTTGGAGAAATACCCGGTGACATGGGACGCAATCGATTCCTGCATATGGGGCGCTGTAATTGTCGGCGGTTCCCAGGTAAATGTAGGGCGTGAGATCGTTCTGGAACTAAAGCTGCCGCCCTCAATTGAAGCCTATACTGTGAGCCGAGCCTGCACTTCGGGGCTTTTGAGCGTCACCCTGGCGGTTTCGGCTATTGAAAGAGGAGACGGGGATGTCATAATAGCCGGTGGCAGCGATTCCACAAGCAATGCTCAGGTCACTATGCCCCAAAGTCTTGTTCATAAAGCCGCGCCGGTTGTTATGAGCAGAAAATCCACCTTCAAGGATTATCTCTCCCTTGCTGGAAAACTGAACATCAAAAAAGACCTCATTCCAAAACAACCATCCATTAAAGAGAGAACCACCGGCGAGCTTATGGGCGAATCGTGTGAAAAAATGGCCCGACGAAATGAGATTTCAAGAGAAGAGCAGGATGATTTTTCCGCTCAATCTCACAGGCGCGCGGCCAGGGCTGTGGAAAATGGGCGCCTTGCCAAGGAGATCGTTCCTGTAATCACTCCTGAAGGAAAAACCATTTACGCCGACAACATAGTCCGCCCCGATGTAACAGTGGAAAAGCTTGGAAAACTAAGAGCCGCTTTCGCCAATGATGGAAAAGGGACTCTTACAGCGGGAAACTCCAGCGCGCTTACAGATGGCGCCTCCGCGGTTTTGGTCATGAGCCAGAAAAAAGCCGAGGAGTTTGGTCTTAAACCCCTGGCCTTTTTCAGAAGCTGGTCTTATGACGCTGTGGACCCGGCGGATCAGTTACTCATCGGCCCTACCATCTCCATGCCAAAGGCGTTGATAAAGGCCGGCGCGCTCCTTGAGGATATGGATATTGTGGACATCCACGAAGCTTTTGCAGCCCAGGTCCTTAGCGTGCTAAAGGTAATGAAAAGTCGGAGGTTCGCCAAGGAGAGGCTTGAACTGGAAAAAGCCATTGGCGAAATCTCTCCAAAAGAGATAAATCTTTACGGCGGTTCTTTAGCCTTTGGCCATCCCTTTGGCGCCACCGGCGCGAGAATGGTCACCACTATGGCAAACGAACTGGGTGATACAAAAAAGAAAACCGCTCTATTAGGTATTTGCGCTCAAGGAGGGCAGTCCGCCGGGGCTGTAATGGAATCTGTAGAGTAACGGAAACCAACCCAAATATATTTCGCGCCAAGTTATTTTCTAACTTACAACTCGAGCCCTGCCGCTGCTTCATTATCCAGCACCAGGGAAAGTGAGCCTTTATAATTCTGAAGGTGGCTCGCCGGCGTCTGATTGCTTACAGGGTCTAAAAATGATTTTTTGACGGCGTCTGCTTTTTTGGAACCACTGGCAATAAGAAGAAGGTTTTTTGTTTCAAGAATATTACCGATTCCTACAGACAGGGCATGGGTGGGAACTTCATTAATTGAGTTGAAAAAGCGGGCATTTGCCTGTCTTGTGGACTCTGTAAGTTTTATCATTCTGGTTCGGCTGTCAGGCAAGGTTCCAGGTTCATTAAAGGCGATATGCCCATTTGTTCCAATTCCCAGAATCATCAAATCAACACCACCGGTTTTCCCCATCTCTTTCTCATATCTGAAACAGGTCTGCATGTGATCTTCCATGGGACCGAAAAAAGAATGTATATTATCCGTGGCGATATCAACATGGCGATAGAGATTCTCTTCCATGAAGGTTTTGAAACACGTAGGATGCCCTGCTGGTATTCCAATGTATTCATCAAGAAGAAAAGCCCGAACTTTTGAGAAGCTCAACTCTTTTCTCTTATAACGTTCCACCAACTCATTGTATAGAGGCAATGGAGAGCTTCCCGTGGAAAAACAAACTGTTATCATCCGGTCTTTCACTTCGCTCACAATTTTTCCAAAAATATCCCCAGAGGGCAAGGAGGTCTCTTTGGGGCCTTTGACCAGGTGGACTGTGATGTTTTTTCCATTTTTTAGCGTGTACTTCATTTTGTCGTTAAATCCCTGTTTTTGATTTGCAGCCGGGATTATATTGCCCGCCGCCAACAAAATCAAGTAAGCAATTGATAATGACAATAAAAAGCGGCGTGCCGCTGGAAACAGTGAACAATGAACAGTGAACAATAACCTACCGGCCCATTTGTAATGGATTGAAGCCTGTCGTGCCAAAACGTAGAAACGTGGACAGGCTTATTGCTGCCGGCGGCTCGCCGGTGATCCACGCCACCCGTCGTGAATTGCCCCACAATTAATTCGTAATTCGTCATTCGATAGACGCCACCCGTTTTCTATTGTCTACATCATTGGGGCGACTCATTTTATGGAATAAAGGCGGAATTTATGGTTCCGGCCGATTAATCTGAAGATTTCCGGCATGCTGTCAGCCCATATTCTCTCAACCGGGAAACCATCCTTATCGTGGGCGACTCCGGCGCGATCCATTTTGCCAAGGGGCGCGACAAAAAGAAAGTCGGCTTTATGTTTCGCCAGCCCGGCCAGCCACAACTCCTTGTTTGGCGGCTCTCTCATAATCGGCGGCTTGTCGGAACCGCCAGGATCAGGGCAATTCCCCTTTTTTCGACACGTTTTATAAAAATCATGAAGAAGATATCCGGTCTGGCCTGTAACATTGACGTAGATCACTTTATGGCGCCAGGGGCGCCCTAAAAGGTAATAAGGCGTATTTGTGCCGGTGTATGCGACAACGGAGGGCTCGACTATATTATTGACCATGCCCCACCCTGAAATCGGATATTCTTTGGATAGGTTTTGGCGAAGGACGATAATCTGTTTTGGAGAATTTTTATACAAGCCGAATTCCATAAAGAGAACCAGAAAGAAAAGAGGAAAAAACAGAATGGCTACTTTTTTTAAAGGGGCGATTTTGACTTTTCCAAGAGCGAATATTATTGCCGCGCCTACTAATAAAAGTCCCATTTGGTGAAGGAAATAAACCTTTGGCAAAAGAGGCGCTTTAGTTATTACAATCTCTCCCAGCTTAAATGGATGGGCGGCGCCGTATATTCCGGCAAGAGCCAACAGCATCCATATGCTTCTAAAAACCCATTTTGTCGGCGATCTGTTTTCAAAAAAGGCAAAGGAAATGAAGGACAAAAATACCGCGGGCAGCAAAAATCGAAATTGGGAATTATATGGAATCATGATGAATCCGATAATCGTCAGGAAAACCGGCATTAGAATCACATAGATTCCAAAACCTTTGATTTTCTTTTTGACGATAAGAATTATGGATAAGAGAAAAGCTAAAGAAGCGCAGATAAACATCCAGAAGCCGTATGCGTGAATCCAGACAGGAGGAATTGATTTTATATTCGGGATGTGAAAAACGCTTTTTGTCATGGCGCTTTTGTTATAAAGGCCATGAAAAAAGGGGGGCATATCCAGAGGAAAAAGAGGATTTCCTGTAACAAAATAATTTCTGATAAGCCAGAATCCCCCAGCGGCTATAGCGACGCCAAAGGCGGCAAGGGCATGAATCGGTATATCTTTTTTTGCTCGACCTGTAGAGAATAAAAGAAAATATATAAAGGGAATAATAAGCAAAATGGAAAAGGTCAAAGCGATAAACTTGATTCCAATGGCAAGACCGATGCTCGCGCCAAAAAGCATGGACGTTTTCACAGATGGCGAATCTTTATATTCCCAGAGAAAATAGAGAGCGGTCACAAAGGCGCCGCCCATGGCTAAATCCTCTTGCGCGGTAAATCCCTGCCTGAACAGGACCGGAGAAATTACAGCGAGAAAGACGGGAATAAGAGCGCCGGACTTTTTCGCCCCCATTTTAACAGTCAAACGATATACGGCCAGAGCGCCCATTATCAGAAATGGGAACTGCCCTACCCTTGACATCTGGTCGCCATGAAAAGGGAGGCTGAGAAAGGCGAAGAAAGCCATGCCGCTTGAGGGAGCGTAGGTGTGGGACATATCACCAAATAATATTGGCGTATAAAAAATCTTTTCAAACAACACCCAGTTGGCGGGGAAAAAAAGATGGTAAGTCATAACGTCGTGGCGAACAGGAGAAAACCTTAGAGCCACGGCAAGGGCAATAGCGAAAAAGATCGTCAGGATAAAAATCAACAGAAATGACAATGAAAAGGGTTCGTTTTTTTTAACGACCGGCGAAAAGGTTTTCTTCTTCCTTGTTTTCCAAAAATAAAAGAGGGGCGAAAAAATTATCACGGATAAAAGAAGAACCACGCTGCTGTTTAATTTTAGAAAAAGCCCCGCGAAGGAAGTAACGAATTGGGCAAGAAAGATAAAAACCAGAAGGCATGATAGAAAAAAATCAGGTAAATGCCGGCGTTTAAGTAAACCCTTTACTATTATCCGGGTGGAAAACATAATTAGGGCGGTGGCAAGTAAAAACTGGCAAAATGTTACTAATAGTTGAAAATTCATTAGAGAGCAATTATAGAAGAGATATCATTAATCGGTCAATTCAAACCGTGACGGCTGTATTAACCCCTTTTGACATGATAAAGTATTACCCTTTAACTGGATGCATTAAACGTTCCCGGATAAAAACATGAAGGACAAAATATCATATTCCCGCCTGATTCCATTACTTGTTATCACCGCTGTGGTTCTTTCCATTCCTCTCTCATTTTATCCAGGTTCAAATGTCTGGGACAGGGTCGGAACCACTTTTGAGATTGTGGATTCCCAGAGACTTGATATTGACAGGTGGGTTCACAAGACCAACGACGGCGCCAACTTCGGCGGTCATAGATATTCTGATAAGGGTCTGGGCTCATCACTTCTTGGGGCGCCTTCTTACCTGGTTTTCAAGTCGATAGTGGAGAGGATAAAGGGAATGCCCGCCCAGGATTACGAGTTTTACAGGTCCGCCCGGCATTTTATTCGAATAACCTCTCTTCTGCCCTTGATTTTAATCGCGGCCTTTTTGATGACCGCCTATCTTTCAAAGCAGAAG
>CAYSHR010000151.1:0-7632 GCA_964430795.1 uncultured bacterium | reverse complement strand
AACGCCAATATCAGTACCTGTCAGTTTTATCTTTTTGCCGCAAATTTTTGACTCTCTTTCCTGGAGGTATCCCCTGAAGAAAACCTCCTCCGGAAATGAGACTCCAATCAAATTCCATAAAGCAATTATAACGATCTCTCTATTGATAAAGAGAGTAAAAGGTGTTCCAAAGAATAGCTTGAAAATCAGGTAATGCCCTATAATGAACAGAGGCATAATGACCGCGGCAACCTTAAGGGTCAGAAATAAATCTTCTTTAATATTTGAAAAAGTAAAACCGATTTCAGAGGGGGGCGCCTTTTTTATTCTGCAAACAATAAGGGGGAGGTAAACAAAAACACGGGGTATGCCTAAAATACCAATTTGTGAAATGGCGCCTTCCAAAAGGGATATTTGATAGAGGGCTATTACCCAGGCAAAACAGAGCCCTGTCGCGAGAAAAATTTCGATGGAAATATTCTTCTTCATAGGTAAAGATTTTGAGTATCTATCTATTCACATGTCAAGATAATTCCTTTTTCTTGAGTAATCGTTCAGTGACAAGGAAGCAAGGTGGCAGGGTTTGAGATCGGGGGAGATGACCCCTTTTCCCAAAAGCCCCCTTGTAAATGAACGATTACTTTCTTGACGTAAACGATGGCATCTTCTAAATTTATCGGTATGAAAATTATTTATGTATCTATAGCCGCCCTAGTGATTTTACTTTTTGCCGGAACCGCTTTTGCCCAGGACGCCATTGTTCAACAATACAGTGAAGCCATGGCGAAATCCAGAGAGGGCAGCCCGGGACTGGCCGTGAAATTGCTTCTTGATATCGCACGTCTAAATCCCGAGCATCACATTGCTGATGACGCCCTGTTTCAAGCGGGAAATATCGCCGAAAAGAAGCTGGCCCTATATGATAAAGCCCAGGAAGCCTATTTATCGGTCCTTGAGAAATACCCGAAAAGCAAAAACGCCAGGCGGGCTCGAAAGCGATTTGAGTACTTGAAAGAGGCAAGAAGCTCCGGTGACGAACCTCTTAAAATTTATACAAGGATAATGCAGGACTTGCCTCAGATGGGCCTGGAAAAAGGCATTGAGGTAATGATCGATCTCTATAAGCGTTTTCCGGGTTTTCACCGTCGGGATCAGGTTTTATATTGGATAGCTGAAAACAAGAGACGACTAAACCTCTTCGAAGATTCAGTGATTTATTACCAAGCCCTAATACAGAATCATCCTGATAGTAAATGGGCGTACTTCTCCATGGAAAAGGTGGGTCAGGTATACATTGAGCTACGCGAATTCGACAAAGCCATCGAGATATTTGAAAAGCTTTCGGCATATGAATCGAGGCAACCCGGCGCCAAACGATCCTCAATGCAATTGATTAGTATCGCAAAAAGATTTCAGACTCTCAGGTTAATTAATTTTATCTCTATTGGAATAATTCTTTTAGCATTATTTTTGTGGACAGTGGGCACTAAGTGGAAAAATATCACTAAGGCAATCCTCCTGTCCAGCGTCACGGATGTCATTCTGATCACATCCTTTATCGTTCTGGGATTTTATTTCACTTTTAAAGATATGGCGGCCTTTAAAATCCCTTATTGGATTGTGGCGGCCGTAGCCGCGCCATGTTCCTTTATTTTCGCCTTTTCAAGAAAAAAAGAGACTTTGGGAAAAAATGAACTGATTTTGAAAAGTTCATGGTTTACCTATAGAGTGCTTTATTCAATTACGGCAACCTTTGGAATCCTCTTTATCCTGCTCAATCCAACAATTTTCAGAACAACAACTCTCTATCTTGGATTGGCGATAGGTCTGTTCGCGTTTTGTAATCACCTATTTATTAAAACCAGAGGATTCCCCACATCCGTGAAAATTATTTTAGGCGCCTTTTTCTTCTTTATTTCAGCCGCTTTGGTTTATGTTGTATACTATCAAAGCGACGTGATCAACTTGTTGTATGATTCTATAATATATGGCCGAAAAACCGGAGGCCTCAAATGAAAAAAAGAGATGGTAAAATCTTAAAAGTAAAATTTGGTGTAAATCCAAATTCCAGTTCCGTTGGGTCCGACGTTCTCTATCTTATGCTTGGCACAGCCGGCATAACCATCCTCTCCTTTGGGCTTACTGGAACGATCAGGCTTTTCTGGCCGAAAAAGTCGGATGAAAAAAGCTGATATACATAACTTCAGATATGAGCCCTTTGGTGG
Source organism: uncultured bacterium (assembly GCA_964430795.1). GTDB lineage: Bacteria > Lernaellota > Lernaellaia > JACKCT01 > CAYSHR01 > CAYSHR01. The sequence continues at coordinate 5,428 of CAYSHR010000151.1, read as the reverse complement.
AATTCTCCATTTAAGGCGCCCCTTGGCTCTTGTTTGGGTGGACAAGGATTTTATGAGGTCCCTTGGGTACCCTGATTCCCCTCTCTGGGACGAAAAAGCTGATATTCTGACCGCCCCAACTGAAGCTCACTCCACCATTACCGGACTTTGCTCCGCTGGTTGCCGCGGATGCTATGTGGACTCCTACAAGCCCGGTACAAATCCTGGCCGGAAGAATAAGGAGCTTGGATTCGACGGGCACAAAAAGGTACTTGAGAATTTGTCCAAGGCAAAGGTTTTTCACGTCGCTCTTGGAGGCGGGGAAAGCCTGGAGCTTCCCTGGTTTTTTGATCTTGCCGATTATGCCGCAAAGCTGAAAATGATACCCAATCTCACTACCAACGGGTTTGAGATCAACCTGGATAATATTGGCAGATGCAAGGTTTTTGGGCAGATAAATGTCAGCATTGATGGGATTTTTGAAGATTATGACGCCACAAGGGGCATTAAAGGATTTGAGAAAGCTGATAAAGGGCTTAATCTTTTGCGTAAAGGAAAGTGTCGTTTTGGAATAAACACTGTTCTATCCAGGGTCAATTTCCATCTTCTGGAATCGATAATAAAATACGCGAAGAAGAAAAAAGCCGGCCAGGTTGAGCTTCTGCGATTCAAGCCTTCAGGTAGAGGGGCGGGTATCTTTTCTGAAATGGATATTACTCTTAAGCAGGCAGAAAGTTTCTATCCAAAAGTTGTGCGACTCATAAAAAAATACCGGATAAACATCAGGTTGGATTGCTCCTTTATGCCCATGGTTTTTTTCCATGAACCAAATCCCGGACAGGTGGAGTTTTTCTCGGTCACTGGTTGTCACGGTGGCGACATGCTCCTTGGCATCAAGCCTGATGGCGGAGTAAATCCCTGCTCCTTCGCTTCTGTCCAAAAAGATTTAAACGCTCTTGATTTTCCCGGGTGGTGGGCGGAAAAAAAGACATTTAACAATTTTAGAAGGTGGCATAAAGACCCTCCGGCGCCTTGCTCTGATTGCCAATATCTGGAAATGTGCAGAGGAGGTTGTCACGTAGTGGCAAAAGCTGTTGCCGGTGATCTTATGGCGCCGGATCCCGGATGCCCTACAGTGGTCAGGCATTATGACAAAAGAAAGTAGGAGCTTGCGGATTTTCCTCTATTGCCTTGGAGTGATTCTCGCTCTTGTTTCCATTCCTTTGGGAAACAGCCTCAGAGACTGGGGAATAATACATACTCTTGGAATAATTTCAGGATTGTTTGTATTCGCCGGAGTCTATTGGGAATTGTTTGGAAATAAATCCACCAATAAGTGACTCGATTTTAGCCTTCTTTTATAATACCATCAGTCGAGTTTTTTAAGGGCCTTTTCTATTCTGTCGAGACCTTCGTTGATGCTCCGGTCATCGGTGGCATAAGAAAGTCTTACAAAATCGTCAGCACCAAAAGCGGCGCCGGGCACTACCGCGACTTTTTGATCCTCCAGGAAAAACTCACATAAATCCACAGACCCTACTATTTTTTTCCCCTGAAATGATTTTCCATAATAGTCCGAAACCTTGGGAAAAGCATAAAAAGCGCCTTGGGGCATGAAGCATTGGACGCCCTTGATCTGGTTCAGACGTCCAATAATCAGTTCTCTACGTCTGGCAAAAGCGCCAAGCATATCCGCCAACTCATCCTGATTGCCTAAAGAGGCGGCAAGTGCCGCTTTCTGAGTTATTGAAGAGGTTCCCGAGGTGCTGTGACTCTGAATTTTGATCATCCCGGCGACCAACTCGGCGGGCCCCACTCCGAATCCCGCTCGCCAACCTGTCATGGAGAAGGTTTTGGACCAACCATTGGCAATGAGGGTTCTCTCTTTCAATCCGGAATCCACAGTGGGAAATGAAACGAATTCAAACCCTTCATATATAATGCGGTCATATATCTCATCGGAAAGAACATAGAGATCGTTCTTGATAACGAACTTCGCGATCTGCTCCAACTGCTCGCGATTATAGGCGCCGCCGGTGGGGTTGCTTGGGGAATTCAAAATCAATAATCTGGTTTTGTCAGTAGTATATTTTTGAAGCATTTCAGGGGTTGCAAGAAAACCTGTTGTTTCATCAGTAGGGACATATACCGCTTTGCCCCCGGCAAGAGTAATCATTGACGGGTAGCTCACCCAATAAGGGGAAATAACAAGCACTTCGTCTCCGGGATTCAACAGAGCCTGCATCATGTTGTAGCAGATATCTTTTCCACCAACTGAAATAATTACATTATCCCCTTTATAGTCAAGACCATGCTCCAGGGCGTAATAGTCCGCCACAGCCTCCCTTAGCTCAAGAATACCCGCGGCAGGGCAATATTTCGTAAAGCCTTCATCAATGGCCTGCTTTGCCGCGTCCTTAATAGGGTCCGGCGTATCAAAGTCAGGCTCTCCAGCACCAAAACCGATAACATCCTCTCCCATAGCACGCATTTTTTTCGCCTTGGCGCTGACTGCAAGAGTGATGGATGGAGTTAAACTCGCGGCTCGATCGGAAAGTTTCATGTTACAATCTCCAAAATGATTTATAGTTTAACAGTAGGTACGTTTCCAAGATTATCAGACTTAATATCAGCTATTCTCTGCTTAAGATGGTTAAGGACAATTCCCGGCACATAATCTTTCACATCTCCACCAAACATAGCTATTTCCTTTACCATGCCAGAGGAAAGAAAAACAAATTTTTCACTGGCCATTAGAAAAAATGTCTCGATGTTCGGCGCGAGAGAACGGTTCGCCAAAGCCATCTGGAACTCATATTCAAAATCGGAAAGGGCTCTAAGCCCTCGAATAACCACAGAGCTTTCTTTTTCAATCAAATAGTGTATCAAGAGACCTTCAAAGGCTTCAACTTTTACTGGTATATTTCTCTTTTTCATCACCGCGTCAATAATCTCGACCCGTTCCTGGGCGGAGAATAATGTCTTTTTGCGCGGGTTCTTTGCTACAGCCACTGTCATGTTTTTAAAGCTTTTAATGGCACGGCAAATAAGATCCACATGCCCATTGGTTAAAGGATCGAAGCTGCCTGGATAGATCGCGATATTGCCCATTATTTATTTCCAATGTGTTGATAAAATGACAAACATGTTTCACCATAATTCCGACAGTCGGTAAGATTCAGCTTACCAATATTATCCGATGTCAACTCTCGTTTATCGTGTTCTACAATAACTGTTCCACGGGCATCGAGCAAGCCTGTTGAGTCGATTTTTAACACAGCCCGGACCTGCTCCCTTTTGGCATATGGAGGATCAATAAATACAAAGTCGTATTTTCGGTTCATTTTCCCGAGGTTATCAGCCACTATGAAAAAATCATCATTATGTATTTCAATTTGAAGATCAATTAAATTGGCGTTTTTAAGTATCAAAGCTGCGGCTTTTCTGTTTTTTTCCACAAAGGCAACATCCTTTGCTCCCCTACTGAGAGCTTCAAGACCCACAGCGCCGCTTCCAGCAAAGCAGTCCAAAAAAGAAGCCCCGCTAATTCTGGAATACAATATTGAAAACAGAGCCTCTTTTACCCGGTCCGAGGTTGGACGGATAGAATAATCTTCCGGTGAAAACAGCTTTCTTCCTCTATGTGCGCCTCCTGTAATCCTCAACTCAAATCCCAAACTCGTAAATAATTTTGATTTGAACTATTTAACAGAATATTCACAAATATCGCAATATTTTTAGACTTGACTAAATCGATTATTTCTATTGTATGACTGTAGCATTTCAATTATTCTACCGAAAGAGATCATAGGAGGGAGATGATTTGAGTTTTCGTGGAGTTTCGGCAAAAAAAGTGGCCAAGGATATCGCTGATGGCTTTCTGAATCTTACCGTGGCGAATTTACGGAAGTACTCGCCACAGGAATTGAAAACAATGTTGGTCAATATTTCAATGGTGCAGAGAGAGGTCAGACAAGAGCAGCCCGCTGAAGATGATTACGCCGCTATAAAAAAGAAAAACTGGCGTCTGCAGAATCTGAGCAGAACTCACGTAATTATTCAAAACTTCATCAAGCATAGAAGAATAAAAATCTAAGCCATCCTAAAAATATTTTTTTGAATATGGAACTATCTATTATCTGCCAGGTCCATCAAATTCGAGTTTTATAAAACCCGTTTTAATTTTTTTCAACCGCTTAATGGCGTTTTCAACTCTGGCTTTCTCCCCGGTTCTCCCTTTTGCTTTGGCAAGGTAATCCTCGAAAGTCTCTTTTGCCTCAAGATGATGTCCCATTTTCAAAAGCGCTCCACCCTTGAAATAAATCGCCGGAAGAAATTCAGGGTCAATGTCAATAGTGCGACCAAAATACTCAACTGCCATTCCCATATTGTTTTGAAAAAGATAGTAGTGAGCAAAAAGATATTTCACTTCACTGTTCCCAGGATATAGCTGTACAGCGGCTTTCAGTTTTTCGTGAGCCTGAACAAACTCTTTTGACTCAATAAGGGTCTTGATCAATGTCAAATCTTCATCGGTTGACTTGCCTCCGTTGTCAAATATATTTCCCAATCTTGCAAGGGCGACCTGGCTTTCCTTGGCAAAAGTGTTTTCATTACTTTTTCCCTTCTTGCAAGCAAGAGCTATCGCCTTGCGATACCAATAGATAGCGTCTCTAAGTTGAAGAAGCTTTTCTTCATACAATCGGCCGATTTTATAAGCAGTCTTTTCAGGTAACCTGTTCCCCTTGGAATAAATGAGTTCCTTGTAATGCTCAATCGCCTCTTCATATCTTCCGCCTTTTTCATTGCTTACACCCTTTTCCTCAAGAGATTCAGCCTCCATGGCTAGGGCGTCCACTTCACGCCCCATGCCAAACAAACTGGAGGTAAAAAGGTCGCCGACTGAAGTAAGTAAGTAATATAGAGAAAAAATTGAAACTGAAACAACAACACAAAGAGTCATTGAAAGGCGCGTATTTCCTTTTGATAATAAATAGGAGACCGCCATGGTAAGAATTCCGGCAAATAGAGATATACCCAGAACAAGGTTAAACCCTCGAACAAATTTCATAATCCGCCTACCACACCGGCCAAAAAGGAAAAAAACATAAGAGCTTTTATTTAGCATATTATGATAATAATAAAAGCTTTTATTTTTTATGCTGAGCTATTTGCGTTGTAACGATTTTCACTTCATTAATTCCTATTTCCGTCACCGTAAAATGGCAATCTTTCCAATATCGTGGACAAGGCCGGCAAAAGCCATGGCTCTTAGTCGTTTCTCGTCTTTAACGCCCGTTTTTTTATACAACTCCACCGCGTACCGGCTGACCCGCCGGACATGACCATGGATTATTTCGCGCCTTCATTGTGATAGCGTGAATAGGAGATACGAATGGGATTCAATAAATTAAAAGGCGCCTGTAAGGCATATTTCATCGGAGTGATC
>CAYSHR010000150.1:0-7657 GCA_964430795.1 uncultured bacterium | reverse complement strand
CAAACGCCCTCTATGATTTGCTGGAACAGGAGATTGTTCCCCTGTTTTATGAGAGAGGGCGTGATGGATTGCCCAGAAGATGGATTGAGAAAATGAAAGGCTCCATCTCCACTTTGGCGCCTCTATTTAACACTGATCGAATGATGAGGGAATATAACGACAAGTTTTATATCAAAGCCAAGGATCATTTCGAGAGGCTTTCCGCCAACGAATTCAAAAAGACCAAAAAACTCGCTGATTGGAAAGTCAATATCAGGAAGCTGTGGCGGGGAGTGAGAATTGAAACCGTCCAGGCCGACTGCGTTCAATGTGAAAAGCTCAAAGTTGGAGAGTCCATTGAGGTTGAGGCCGTGGTAAAGCTCGGGGGCCTTTTGGCTGAGGATGTTCAGGTTGAAATGTATGCCGGATTGCTCGACCAGAGCAGAAAAATCAGCAATGGCAAATCCGTAAAAATGAACATGCATGAAGATCTCGGCGATGGGCGATGTCTATACACAGGCTCATTTTTATGCCAGTCAACGGGCAACCACGGTCTGGGCGTAAGAATTATTCCATGCCATCCTGACCTTGCGACAAAGTACGAGATGGCTCTTATATTATGGGCAGGGCATTAAATTTGCGCTTATTTGTTGGCGGTAAATGCCATATTTGACGACGTCTGAACTGTTCCATCCGAAGTTGTTTTGCCAACTGTGCTTACTGTTCCAGTAAGGTTATTCCCTGTGAGGGTAAATGTCCCGTTTGTCTCTATCAAGATTCCTGAAACATTTGTTTCTTGATGAAGAGTCAGTGTTGATCCGCTGAGAGTGTATTCGTTTGTGTCGTCAGTGTCAGGCAAATCGGGAATCTTGGTTTTAATAAGGACTCGATATTTATTGTCTTGATTGCTTGTTATTTTTATCTCCACTGTACCGGATTTTGTGATTTCCTGATTAATGGATACAATGGTTTGTTCCAGTTGAACCGTACCGTTGTATGTTCCTGTAGGATCTGTATCCCCATATGCCAGAGCCCCAAAAGCAAAAATGGAAACAATAAAGAATACCAATAAAGAATTAAATTTCATGGTTCCTCCTAAAAAGATAAGGGCAAAGGTCAAGAAACTCTACCGCAGCGACTAATTGAATATTAAGATAAAGTTGATTACAGAAACAATATTAAACAGGCCTGGAATTGTCAAGTTAAAACAGGAAAAGAGACTTTTTCTTGAGACCTTTTGGTCGATATGATAATTAATTTGCTCCTGGAGAACATTTTTATTTATTGTTGAACGATTTTGGAATATGCTTCTGGCATGAGATTTTCCTGTCGAATTGGTGGATTTTAAAACCGTGGATAGAAAAACCCGACACATAGCCATAGAAGGCCCTATAGGCGTTGGCAAAACAAGCCTTACAAAAATGCTCGCTGAAAGATTCAACGCCAGACCCGTATATGAGGAATTCGAGGAAAACCCTTTTCTGGAGGATTTTTATCACAATCCAAAGAAATTCGCTTTTCAAGTCCAACTCTTTTTTTTATTGGCAAGGCATAAACAACAAAAGGAGCTGGCTCAACCCGACCTTTTTGAGCGCTCAACTGTTTGCGATTATATTTTCGCCAAGGATAGAATTTTCGCCTATCTGAATCTTGGTGAGGATGAACTGAATCTATACGAAAATATCTATAACCTTCTGGCGCCTTGGGCTATCAAGCCCGATCTTGTGGTCTATCTTGTGGCCGACTCCAAGGTGTTATTGAAAAGGATAAAAAAGCGTAGCAGGACCTATGAGAGAAAAATCACTGCCCGATATCTGGAGGAACTTGTAAGTTCTTATAATCGTTTCTTTTTCGCTTATAATGAAAGCCCACTTTTAGTTGTGAATACTACTGATATTGACTTTATAAACAATAAGGATGACTTCAACGGCCTTGTGAAAGAGATTGATAATCATAAAAAGGGAATAAAGCAATTTATTTCCATTAGTTAGCAACCGGAACATCTATTTTGTTTAATTTTTTCATAATATCCCTTATTCAGGAACATCTATAGCGATTTTTTATACAAAATAGTGAATTGAGTTTGAAAAACTATAGATGTTAAACAGGAAGCCCAATGAAAGTTATCAGGAATACAAAAGAGATGCAGAGGCATTCTGAAGCTCTAAGGCAAAAAGGAAAAAAAATCGGTTTGACGCCGACTATGGGTTATTTTCATCAAGGGCATCTGGAATTGATGAAAATTTGCGGAAAATTATCTGATGAACTGGTAGTCTCAATTTTTGTCAATCCAACTCAATTCGGACAAAACGAGGATCTGGAAAAATACCCATCCGACCTGGAACGGGACTTTGACCTGGCCAGAAGTGTGGGCGTGGACACAATCTTTCATCCTCCAGCGGACCAGATATACCAGGATGGTTTTGAGACTTATGTAAGGGTGGAAAAAAACTCAGAGCCTCTTTGCGGCCTTTCCAGGCCCATTCATTTCAGAGGCGTAGCCACCGTCTGCGCCAAATTATTTAATATTATCAAGCCCCATTACGCCCTGTTTGGGGCAAAGGACTTTCAGCAATACCTGGTAGTTAGAAAGATGGTAAGGGATCTTAATTTTGATGTTGAAATTATTTTAGGCCCAACGGTTAGAGAAAATGACGGCCTTGCCATGAGCAGCCGAAACGTATATTTGACTCCTGTGCAGAGAACAAACGCTGTTGTAATTAATCGCGCCCTTTTGGAGGCGGAGAAGATGGTTCTTGCCGGCGAAACTGACTCAGGCGCCATATTGGCTAAAGTCAGAGAGATGATTCTTGATACTTCGGAGGCAAAAATCGATTATGTGGAACTTCGGTCCATTCCCGATTTAAAGGAGATTCAAAGAAAAATTTCAGGTCCCACCCTTTTGGCCATAGCGGTCTTTTTTGGAAAAACAAGACTTATTGACAATAAAGTGCTCTTTGATGCATAGTGTCATCAATTCGGCAGGCAAAAAAAGTCCCGGGGGAGGACTTTTTTGATCTGCGATAAAAATATCCAATGCCGGCGGGCAGTTAGATAAACGCGCGACCGGTTAGGGAGAGTAAGCTATGAAACGGATAATGTGCAAAAGCAAAATTCATCGGGCCACGGTGACTCATGCCGACCTTCATTATGAAGGAAGCATCAGCATCGATGTGGACCTTCTTGAAGCCGCGGATATCCTTCCCTACGAAAAAGTCTCAGTCTGGAATGTGAATAATGGCAAAAGATTCGAAACCTATGCCATAAAAGGGCAAAGAGGGTCGGGCGTTATATGTACAAACGGCGCCGCCGCCAGACTTGTTTCCAAGGGTGACCTTATTATTATCGCCAGCTTTGTCCAGATGGAAGACGAGCAGGCCAGAACTTTCAAACCGAAAATGGTTTTCGTCGACTCCAACAACCGTCCAAAAAGAGCGGAAAAATTGCCTGAACTGGTCAACGGCTGATTATTCTTTCTTCAGATATTTATCATCTGAACAAAACCCGGTCTCTCAATCCCACCCTTTCCACATATCGTCATCTGTATAGACTTTTTCTCCCTTTGCCTTATGTTCTTTGGCGTCGGCTTCAAGGTCCCTGCCAATGTTTTTCGCGCCGAGAATTTCCTTGTAATATTCATGCTGGATAATCTGGTCCATTACTTCGTTTGTGCCGGTCCATATCTGTATCAGCCTGTTGTCTCTGACCATGCGCTCGATTGGGTAGACGTTTGTGTAGGCGATTCCTCCCATGGCTCTCATGGCCAGGTTGCCCACCTCCCATGACATGTCCGTGGCAAAGCGTTTGGCCTGGGAAACAAGACGCCTGTGGGGCATGCCCTTGTCCACGGTCATAGCGGCGCCATATACAAGACCTCTGGCCGCGTCAAGTTGGGTAATCATTTTCGCGATCATGTTGCTGACTGATTGAAATTCGCGGATTTTTCTTCCAAAAGCGGCCCGTCTGTTTGTATATCTCGCGGCGATTTCCAGAGCCGCTCTGGCGCCTCCCAGGGCACCACCGGCTGAAGTCATACGTTCAGGAATCATCATCTGGTTAAAAATTAAGGCGCCTGAGTTAAGCTCGCCAACCAGGTTTTCCGCCGGTACCTCGATATCCCGAAAAACGATCCGCCCTGTACCGCCCCCTCTTGTTCCAAGAAGGCCATAGACATGTTCAACCTCGACCCCCATATCTCTTTCCACAAGAATCATGCTGATGCGTTCATGGGGCGCGCCATCGGGATTGGTGTTGCAATAGACCGCGAAAAGGTCCGCTCCTTCAGCGCCAACCACGAAACGCTTTTGTCCTTTAAGGATAAACTTATCCCCTTTTCTAACCGCTTTTGTGGTGGCGCCGAAAAAATCAGAACCGCCTCTTGGCTCGGTTAGGGCTTCGGCTGAAATTATTTCCCCTTTTAAAATCCCGGCAAGGTATTTTTCTTTTTGCGCTTCTGATCCAAAAACATTTATAGCCTGCCCGACAATGGACGGCATGGAGAAGGCGCAGCCAAGAGCGCTTCCCAGGACTCCGATTTCCTCAAGGGCGGCGATTTCAGAAACCCAGTTCAGTCCACGGCCGCCGTATTTTACAGGAAACCGCAATCCAAGAAGGTTATGCCTGGCCAGATTTTCGACAAACTCTCTGGGGTAGGTTATTTTATCCTCATCCATATCCAGAATCAATTGATGGGGCACCTCGTCTTTTACAAACGCCCTTACTTCATCTCTAAGTTCTTTCTGCTCATCCGATAAAAATACGTCAGGCAACATCTTGTCTCCTTCTATGCTGGGCACGGCATGCCGTGCCCCTACGATCTATTATGAACTGCCCCTACGATCTATTATGAACTGCCCCTGCGATCTATTATGGGCTGCCCCTACGATCTATTATGGGCTGCCCCTACGATCTATTATGGGCACGGCATGCCGTGCCCAAACACTCAATTCAAAGGTTTTTTGGTTTTGATTGAATGAAATCAGGATTATTTTGATCAATATCCCAACTAGCCGGATTGTCCAAAATATATTGCCTGACTCGGTTTAACTCTTCTTCATCGCGGATCACATGTTCGTAATAATTCCTTTGCCAAACCGGGGCGCCGGGTGTTTTTCGCCTCTGGTTAACCTGTTTGGTGACAGCGGATTTGAATGAACGAATCATTGTTGACAATGATCCAGCAGTCGGTTTTCCAAATCGTTCAACCGTAGGGGCACGGCATGCCGTGCCCTGGTCCGAAATGAACAATATCCCATGAAAATGGTTCGGCATGATCACTGATAAACCGATCTTAACGAATTTAAAATGAGTTGGAATTTCACCCCAACATTTTGCCACGGTTTTCCCAATGAAATTCAGTCGCATTTCGTCATCAGATAACTTGCCGAAATCATTGAATCGGTTATGTGCGCAAATCGTAACGAAGTACGCTCCATGTGAACAATAATCGTATTTTCGAAGCCGGATTGACTGACGATCTTGTTTCTCATTACAATCGTATGCCATATCAATTTCCTATATCCTCGAAAACTTATGTGAGAACTCCACGTCAATAATATCCAGCTTAATCTCCTGTGTGACGGCGCCAAGATCAATCACGTTGTCATCTCCATCAAGAGAGCCAAAGAACTTGCCCAGGTCCTTGTTTTTTAATGTGCCTGATTTGCTGATGGGCAGAGTAATGTCTCCCACTGGAGTATCGATGGTGATTTTTATGGTTATGGTATATTCCAATTTCCCTTTTGCTATGGTGGTAAGGCCGGCGGATAAAAGCTTTGAATATGAAACATTCACCGGCAACTTGAATTCAGCTTTGCCGTTTTCAGGTATGCGGATGGCCTTGTCCATGGTTTCCGAAACCACCTGCTTGTCAAAGGCCTTAAAATCATAAGCGATTTTATTTACGGTGATGGCCAGGGGGTTTGGGTTATCGATTCTGATGGCAAATTTCAATTTCACTTTTTTGGTGGTCAGATCGTATATTTCCGCATCCGTCACTTTAGCCGTTGGAGTTTTAACCGAACATCCGGATAGAATAAGCATTGAAACCGTAAAAACGGAAACAACCAATAATAAAAAGCGTCTCTTTTCAAGCTTCATGATCTCTCCTTAAGTGAGTTCATCAAGTATATTACAATACCATTCCCGGTTTTTCAAAATGATTAAATCATGTTTTTTTTCTAAACAACCCGTAAATCATCCCCAGGCCGTAGGCAATGGGATTCAGCGCGAGAATCGCGAAGGCCTGCTCCACAACATCAGGTTTATCCCCTTTTAAGCACAACCACCAGGCGACAAATCCAGGAACAACAAAATAGAAAAGAGGCATCAGAAACAGAGGATGATATATGGCAAGGGGGATGGACAACAGAGCGAATACTATTGAAGGAGGAACAAGATACATGAGGCCGAAATGGCCAGGGTGTTTCCTCAATAACTGGGTGCGTCCTCTGCCATAAAGGAAAACGTTTTTCAGCCATGAGAAAAGACCGGGCCGCATCTTGTGGCGAACCACGGCGCCGGGTATGTAAAAGATTTTATATCCCGCTTTTACAAGGCGATAATTGAGTTCCGGGTCTTCGCAAACCATTCTGAAATCCTCGTCGAATCCTCCGAGGCTTTGAACCGTTTTTTTATCGTACATAATGTTCAATGTCGGTATATGGGGGACCTGGGTGATTTTGTCGAAAAGCATGCCCTGGGTGGACCCGTGACTTCCCCAGAATGAGTTTAACGTAATGCCCAAAGCCTCCAGGAACCTTCCGCCGTCTTTTACCGGGACATTGCCTCCACCAACCGCCGCAACGGGCTCCGAGGATTCTTTAAGGGCGGTCATTCCCTTTACCAGAGTCTCAAGCCAGTCTTTCTCCACAATCACATCAGCGTCTGTAAAAGCGACGTAATCATATTTTGCTTCTTTAAGCGCGACGTTTCTGCTTGGCGCTATGCCCTTTACCGGATTGTTAATTACCCGAACATTGCCCATGCTAAGGGCATAGGGCTTGACTGCCTCAATTGTGCTGTCAACAGAGCCATTATCAATGATCAAAATCTCGAAGTCATTCTTAGGAAAAGTCTGGTTCTCAAGGCTTCCCATAATGTCGGGGATATTTTTCTCTTCGTTGTATGTCAAGACCGCGACTGTAACTTTCATCATTCGCTCCCGCTAATCAGATACCGCAGATAATAGGCAAAAGAACGAAGGGAACGCAGCCCCTCATAGGGATGGATAACAGCCTGCCACAGTTTTCTTAACAGGTACCTGGGCCTGAAATGAAATCTTTTGTACGCCTTTTCACAAAAAGTCAGGATTTCCTCCGCGGAAATATCCGGCAGGTCAATAAGAGAGGCGTGGCTGCCTGATTCTGTAAGCCATTGACGAAACTCAGTTGTTTTCAGATACCCGTTTTTGGTGGCCCATACGTATGCTTCAGTTCCCGGATAAGGAAAAACAGGGTAGAACTGGGCGCTGTCAGGATCGAGTTCAATAGCGTACCTGAGAGTTTGCTCCATGCTCTTTTTTGTCTCACCGGGAAATGCCACCATAAAGCAGCCATGAACCAGAATGCCCAGTTTCTTTGCTTGGGACATAAATTTTTTCGCTTTATCAATCCTGATGCCCTTTTTCATATTGTCAAGCAGCTCCTGAGATCCGGTCTCAAAGCCCACCGCGCATGAT
>CAYSHR010000149.1:0-7697 GCA_964430795.1 uncultured bacterium | reverse complement strand
TAAAGGAAATTACGAACTATACCCCAAAAGGAGATGATGTGGATATCTCCGATGTGGTTTACGACAGCCGAAAAGCATCACCGGGGTCTATGTTTGTGGCTATGCCCGGCATTTCAACCGATGGGAAAAGGTTTATTCCGTCTGCAATAAAAAAGGGCGCCGCCGCTGTGATTTTTACCGGTCAAGGGGAATTCCCGGGCGCGGTTAACGTTAAAGTACCTGACGTAAAAGCTTTCCTTGGCCCTGTAGCCCACAAGTTCTTTGGATATCCCTCGGATGATATGGCAGTGGTGGGAATTACCGGCACTAACGGCAAGACCAGCACCACCTATATTCTGGAATCGATTTTAGCCCGGGCCGGGCGAAATGTCGGCGTTATCGGAACGGTGAACTACCGGTATGACCAAAAGACCTTTTCCGCGCCAAACACCACGCCCCTTGCCTCTGACCTTGCCAGGCTTCTGGATCAGATGAAAAGAAGAGGTGTGGATACGGTGGTTATGGAAGTTTCCAGCCATGCTCTTGACCAAAGCCGGATTCTTGGCGTCAACTTTGATGTGGCCTGCTTCTCAAACCTGACCAGGGACCACCTCGATTATCACAAAGACATGAATGATTATTTCGCGGCCAAAAGTCTCTTCTTCTCCAAATTTTTGCCTGAGTCAAACAAAAAGAAGAAAATTTCCGTTGTGAACCTTGACGATCCATACGGTGTCCGGCTTATGAAGGCAAATACGGGCAGGGTCTTGACATACGGACAAAGTGAGGGCTCTGACGTGAGGCTGGTTGATGAAAAAGTGGACTTTTCCGGTATTTTCGGAAGGGTTGTGAATCCTTTGGGTTCCTTTGAGATCATATCAAAACTTCTCGGGGATTTTTCCATCTACAATATTCTTGCCGCGGTGACTGTCGCCCTTGCCCTGGAAATACCACCTGGGAAAATCCAAAAGGGAATAAGGGATTTAACAAGAGTTCCGGGAAGGCTCGATCCGGTTTCAGGGCCGGAGAATTTTTTGGTTCTTGTTGATTACGCCCATACTCCCGGCGCCCTTGATAATGTTCTGGAGTCTGTAGCTCGTCTTGCAAAGGGGCGGGTTATTACTGTTTTTGGATGTGGCGGGGACAGAGACCCGGGTAAACGCCCTTTAATGGGCGACGCCGTTGCCGGACAGAGCCACGTAACCATTGTCACCAGCGACAACCCCCGCACCGAAGATCCCATGGCGATAATCGAAGATATCCTGCAGGGAACCAAAGCCCATGATCTTGAGGAGATAGAACCGGAGCATATCGGCTCATACCAGAAGGGTAAAGGGCTGGTTGTGATGCCTGACAGAAGGAAAGCCATTGCCATGGCCATAAAAGGGGCGGGAGAGAAGGACATAGTTCTTATTGCCGGCAAAGGGCATGAGGATTACCAGATCATCGGAACAGAGAAACATGATTTTGACGACAGAATTGAGGCGGAAAAAATCCTGAGGGAGCTTTCCCGCGAGAAGATTGGCGACTAAATGATTTGGACTGGAAAAAATATAATTGAAGCAACCGGCGCGAAGCTGATTAATGGTTCACCCGGCGCCGGCTTTGTCTCTATAAGCACTGACACAAGGACTGTTGGAAACCGGGAACTTTTTGTCGCTCTTGTTGGTGATATTTTTGACGGCCATGATTTTATCCAGGGCGCGGTGGCCAAGGGTGCCGGAGGCATTCTTGTAAAATCGGGCTATGAAGTCCACCCCAACCTGGGCGATATCCCTATACTTGAGGTCGATGACACTCTCTTCGCTCTTGGCGAATTGGCAAGATACAGGCTGAAAAAAGCGGATATCCCGGTACTGGCGGTTACGGGCAGCACCGGAAAAACCACAACAAAAGAGATGCTCGCCGCTGTCATGGAAAACCATTTTGATGGCGCGGTCTTAAAAACCCAGGGGAATTTCAACAACCTTATCGGCCTCCCTCTTACTGTCTTCAATCTCACTGACGCCCACAAGGTGGCGATTTTGGAAATGGGCATGAATATGAGAGGGGAGATAAGGCGTCTTGCTCAGATCGCCAACCCAAAGACAGGGATTATTACCAACATTTCCGCGGTTCACCTTGAAAAGCTCAAAACCATTGGCGCGGTGGCCCAGGCAAAAGGCGAACTTCTTGAAAGCTTTGGCGCTGATAATTGCGCTGTTCTTAACGCCGATGACAAATTGGCCGCGCCCCTTGCAGAGGGGAGAGATTTTCAGACCATTACATTTGGAATCGAAAACCGGGCCACGATTATGGCAAAGGAGATTAAGGCCAAAGGCTTTGAGGGAATCGATTTTATTCTACGCGTTCATGACGAATCGAGGCAGGTTCACCTTTCCTGTATCGGTCGGCACAACGTCTATAACGCCCTTGCCGCCGCGGGCGCCGCTTTTGATTTCGGGGTTTCCATGGATCACATAACAGCCGGTCTCGAGGCTTTCAGACCGGCGGCCATGCGAAGCAGAATCCTGGATATCTTCGGCATAAAAGTGATTGACGATACTTATAACGCCAACCCATCGTCCATGGACGCCGCTCTTGAAATGCTTGGTGAACTTACCGGCGCCGGACGATCAATGGCGGTGCTTGGAGATATGTTCGAGCTTGGTGATGAATCCGCCGCCGCTCATAAACGCCTTGGACGCCATGCCGCGAAACTAGGCATCGACAAGCTCTATCTTCTTGGAGAGAGGGCGGAGCTGGTTGTTTTGGGCGCCAGGGAAGAGACCATGGAGGAAAAGTCCATCACCATTTTTAAAAATCATCACCAGGTTGTTACTCACCTTAGAGAAGAAGCTCGAAGAGGTGACGTGATTCTGGTCAAAGGTTCAAGAGGGATGCGCATGGAGAGAATCGTTAAAGGATTGAAGGGGGAACCTGTTTAAATGCTGTATCATCTTCTGGACAGTTTGGTGGATCAGTGGGGCGCGCTGAATGTTGTGAGGTATATCACCTTTCGGACCATTATGGCTTCCCTTACCGCCATGTTCATCTCCTTTCTTTTCGGACCAGTCCTGATAAGCAAGCTGACCGAACTCAAAGTAGGGCAGACCATCAGAGAAGATGGCCCAATTACCCACCAGGCAAAGACCGGAACCCCGACCATGGGCGGCGCCTTACTTATTATCGCCATCGTACTTTCCACCCTGCTGTGGGCGGACCTGACAAACAGATATATATGGGTGGTGCTGCTGATTATTACTGGATACGGCGCTGTTGGATTTTTTGATGATTACATAAAGCTTGTTAAAAAAGACCCAAAAGGGATTTCAGCCAGGCAGAAAATTTTATGGCAGATTATCATCGGCGCCGGAGCGGTGTTGTTACTTTTTACCCATCCCGACTTTATAGATTCCTTGACAGTTCCGGTTTTTAAAAATGTTCGCCTGCCTCTTGGTTATTTTTACGTGCCCTTCGCGTTATTCGTAATATTGGCGACTTCAAATTCTGTAAATCTTACCGACGGTCTCGATGGTCTTGCCATTGGCCCTGTAATGATCAGCGCCGCGGCCTTCGGTCTTTTAGCCTATGTGACAGGGAACTACAAAATCTCTGAATATCTCCATATCACTTACGTGGTTGACTCGGGAAACCTGGCTATTTTCTGCGGAACAATGGTGGGCGCGGGAATGGGATTTCTCTGGTTTAACACTTACCCGGCCCAGGTGTTCATGGGGGACGTGGGCTCTCTCTCCCTTGGCGGCGCGTTGGGCGCTGTGGCCGTTATTACAAAGAACGAAATTCTCCTGATTATAATCGGCGGCATCTTCGTGCTTGAAAGCGTTTCGGTAATTGTGCAGGTCGCTTCCTTTAAGCTTACCGGCAAGAGAGTATTCGCAATGGCGCCCATTCACCATCATTACGAATTAAAAGGGTGGGCGGAACCAAAAATCATAGTCCGGTTCTGGATCATTGCCGTGATCCTGGCTCTTGCCGGACTTTCAACCTTGAAGTTGAGATAAGAGCTTATGAATTTGAAAGGAAAAAAAGTAGCCATTGTAGGGTTGGCCCGATCCGGGATGGCCGCGGCGAAACTTTGCGTTAAAAACGGGGCAAAGGTTATCGCTTCTGACGCGGCTTCCACCCGGTCCATGGAAAAAAGACTGGCCGGCGCTAAAGAAATGTTTGAGGAAATGGAGACTGGAAAAAACACGGCTGAGTTTCTCTTACAAGCCGACCTGGTGGTTGTCAGTCCCGGTGTTCCCCTGGCGATAGAGGCATTGGGGGAGGTTAAGGCAAAGGGCGTCGAGATTGTGGCTGAAGTTGAGCTTGCCTCATGGTTTGTAAATTGCCCAATTGTGGGCATAACCGGGAGCAACGGTAAAACTACAACAACTTTACTTCTTGACAGGATGCTTAGGATGTCAAATCTCAAGGTTTTTACAGGGGGCAATGTGGGAACCGCCCTGTCCGAATTGCCGCTTTCGGGCCAGGAGGCGGATGTGGCCGTAGTGGAGCTTTCCAGTTTTCAACTCGAGGCTATTCGCTCTTTTAAAACCGAAGCCGCGGCGATTTTGAATATTACCGTTGATCACATGGACAGATATAAAAACTTTGAGGATTACGCTCAAGCGAAGATGACTTTGATGGAGAGTTTATCCGAGAATGGTGTGGCGGTGGTAAACGCGGTGGATTACGAGGCGGCCACCCGTTGCGGCAAATTGGATGTGGACATCCTCTGGTTTGGCGACAAAGAAAAATCCGGGGCTTATATCTCGGGCAACGATATGGTTCTAAATGACCATCGCGGCAACGCCCGGTATTCTTTTTCGGAATTTGCTCTTGTTGGAGAGCACAATCGTCAAAACGCAATGGCCGCGGCCCTTCTTGCCGGAATAACAGGCGGGACCGACAAGGGGATTCAAAAGGCCCTTGATACATTTGAGCCTATTTTGCATCGCATTGAACCTCTTGGTGAAATAAACGGCGTGGCCATTTTCAATGATTCCAAAGCAACCGCCCCTGAATCTGTTGTAACCGCCCTTAAGTCATTTGACGCCCATATAGTTCTTCTTCTTGGCGGCAAGGACAAGGGCGCCGACTTTTCCGTATTGAACCGGCAAATCTCAAAAAAAGCAAAAGAGGTTTTTACATTTGGAATGGCCGGCCGGCAGATTGTCCGCCGGATCAGCGGCTCTGTGCCGGTCTCCTATGCCGGCGCCATGAAGGAGGCTTTTGAAAAGGGACTCGCGGCTTGTGAAAAAGGAGACGTTCTCCTTCTTTCACCAGGGTGCGCTAGTTTTGACGAGTTTGAGAATTTTGAGCATCGGGGCCGGACGTTCAAGGAGTGGGTAGTTGAATTACAGAGTTAACCGATTACAGACAGAAGGGGGCAAACCTGATTATTGGCTATTGCTGGCGTCTCTGCTTTTGGCCGGGTGCGGCATTGTAATGATCTACTCGGCCAGCTTCGCCAAAGCCGCGTTAAAGCCCCATTTTAACCCGATCCATTTTCTGGAGAGGCAGGTGGTCTGGGTAATTATCGGCATTGTCGCCATGATTATCCTGAGCCGAATTCCATATCAAACCCTCAATTCAAAACTGGTGGCCTGGGGACTGGCGGCATTGACGACTCTTTTGCTGATAATGGTTTTTATCCCGCCCTTTGGTCCTGAGATCAAAGGAACTCACAGGTGGATAGTGTTCAAATTCATTCAGTTTCAGCCCGCGGAGATGGCTAAACTGGTGACGGTTATATTTATGGCGTTTATGGCTGTAAGACAGCGGGAAAAAATAAAATCATTAAAAGACGGCGTCCCTTATATGATTGTCGCGCCTCTAGTCTTTATCGGGCTTATTATTCGCCAGACCGACCTTGGCAGCGCCATTGTCATTGGCGCGCTTTTAATGATTATGCTTTTTGTAGCGGGGATGCGCCTGGCTTATCTTTTTGCCTTTAGCGCGATTTTCGTTTCCGGAATCGGCGCGGCTATTCTGGTGGCGCCATTTCGTGTAAAACGGATTCTCGCCTTTATCGATCCCTGGCCTGTGGCGAAAACTACCGGATACCAGATTATAGAATCGTGGGTGGCTTTCGGTTCCGGTGGAATTTTCGGCCTTGGACTTGGACAGGGCAAGCAGAAACTTCTTTATCTACCCGAACCCCACACGGATTTTATCCTTTCCACCGTTGGCGAGGAGCTTGGAATAATTGGGCTCTGGGCCATTTTGGGAATCTTTTTCTTCCTGATTTACAGAGCATACAAAATAGCCATGAATATGCCTGACAGGTTCGGAACACTTCTGGGCTTTGGTCTGACCACATTGCTGGCTTTACAGGTGGTGATCAATTCCATGGTGGTCCTGGGGTTGCTTCCCAATAAAGGCCTTGCCATGCCCTTTTTATCGTATGGCGGATCCTCAGCCTTGCTCAACTTCTCGATAGTGGGTCTTCTTTTGGCTTTGAGTCGCTATGGGCGCCAAGCTGCCAAAGGAAAAGCAGAGCCGTTAAAATCGACGGTTATAGGAGAGATGGCCAGATGAGAGTAGCTATTGCCGGTGGAGGAACCGGCGGACATCTATTTCCGGGAATCGCTATTGCCCAGGAACTCACAGCAAGAGGGCATTTTGTGTTTTTCATCGGAAACAGAGGAGCTATGGAGCAGAAGCTTGTCCCAGGCCACGGCTTTGAAATCGAATATGTAAAAGGCGGGCAGATAAAAGGAAAGGGATTGTTTGGCGCGGTTAAAGGGCTTTTGACTACCTTACGTGGAGTCTTTGGCGCCCTTGGCGTAATTCGAAGAAGACGCCCTGACGCTGTTGTCGGCGTTGGAGGTTATGCCAGTGTTGCCGGGGTTTTCGCGTCATGGCTTCTTGGAAAAACCTCTTTTGTTTGTGAGCAGAATTCTGTTCCAGGCAGAGCCAACAGACTGTTGGCGAAATTCGCGAAGATAATATTCACCGCTTTTCCATCCACGGAAAAATGGTTGCCGGAAAAGAAAATCCATCTTGTTGGAAACCCGTTGAGAATTGATTTTCGGGAGAAATTGAAAGCCGCGAAAAAAGACGAAGAATCCGACAAACCGTCCTTGTTTATTTTTGGTGGAAGCCAGGGCGCTCGCACGCTGAATAACGCCACTGTGGCGGCGGTAAAAATCTGGATGGAAAAAGGAGGGGCGCCTTTTATAACCCACCAGGTTGGCAGTCTCGATTTTGAAAAAGTCATGAAAGAGTACAAAGCGATAAATGCTCCGGTAAAAGCTTTTGAGTTTATCAACGACATGCCCGGGGCTTACGGATCCGCTGATCTGATTCTATCAAGGGCCGGCGCCATGAGTATTTCTGAAATCGCGGCCAGCGGGTTGCCGGGCATACTTGTGCCCTTTCCTTATGCTGTTGACGATCACCAGACCCATAACGCCATGGCCCTTGTAGAGGCTGGAGGCGCCATCCTGATTCATAACCATGAGCTTACCGGAGAGCGAATGGTCAAGGAGGTGGATCGGCTGCTGGCGGATAAAGAGAAGCTCGAAGATATGGCTAAGAAGGCAAAGAGTTTTGATAAACCAGGCGCAGCTAAAAGTATCTGTGACCGGATAGAAAGCATGGACAGGGGATAATAAATGTTTCGTAAGGCGAGACATATAAACTTTTTGAAAATAGGCGGAAGCGTCAGTATGGAAAACAAGGACAGGGGATAAAAAATGTTTAGTAAGGGCAGACAAAAAGACATTTTG
>CAYSHR010000148.1:6969-7701 GCA_964430795.1 uncultured bacterium | reverse complement strand
GTCTATGGACATGACTCCCTGGAAACTCTTACTGATGGGCAGGTTGACGCTGTCATGGATGAGGGCGCCAAAAATTCAATGCCGGTGGCCGCCCACCATATGTATAATCTCGGCCTTGAAAGAGGGCTTCAATTCGGCGTTGACTCCATGGAACACATGCCTTTTGATTATGAGCTTTCGGACAAGTTGCTGCAAAAAGCCATTGACGCTAAAATGCCCTTTATCCCTACCACTACCGCGGGGTTGAACCTTGCCTTTAGATCCAAAGGCGATCCATACAATGACCATCCTTCATTACTCGAAGGTCTTGAGTGGCGCGACAAGGAGCTTCTGCCCCAGATTCCTCTCCATTGCGACCCAAGGATAAAAGAGCTTTGCCAAAGACATTACGAATTTATGGAAAATGAGGAATACGCCCTTCCAAAAAACAGAAACACTTTTAACACCAATCCCGCGGTATTTACCAGGGCTGTTGTCCTTGGGTCTCAAAACCTGAAAAAGCTAATAAACGCCGGCGGGATTATTGGAATCGGAAACGACAGCGGCGTGCCTTTGACGTTTCCAGGAATGCTCCATTTTGAGATGTTCATAATGACAAGATTCGGCATGTCAAACGCCCAGGCTCTAAAAGCCGCCACAGCCGTCAACGCTAAAATCTGCAAAGTCGATGCGGACAGAGGCGTCATAGAAAAGGGAAAAAGGGCGGACCTACTGCTCCTAAAAGAAAATCCC
>CAYSHR010000148.1:0-6958 GCA_964430795.1 uncultured bacterium | reverse complement strand
GGACGGAAAACTTCTTTCAAAATCAGATGACTTTCTTAGCGATGAAATATAACAGGGGCGACTCTGGAGATCTTGAACGCCTGCCTTTACTGAACAAGAATCTCCCGCAAACGAAGCATGTCCTCCAAATACGTGCCATCTAAATATATTCATTTTCTACCATATAGCTTTTTCTTTTGGCACCGTAAAATATTTTATCCCGCTTATCAATGTCCCGCTTTCCGTATTTCCTCGAAATTGTTGTGAAGCTATTCGAAGGGCGCCGGCTTGGTGAAACCTGCTTGAGAAATATCGTCCCCAAAATTGGCATTCTGAGCCTTTGGCCAAGAATCTCTTGTTTGCTCAGCACAGATTCTTCACTGTGTTCAGAATGAAAACGCCGCCGGCACAAATTTTAAGTAAAATTAAATTGACAACAGCAATTATGAATGATATTCATTTGCTGAATAGTGTTCAGTTCGATGGAAGAATTAACTCATTTTCAGATTTGGGAGTGTTGAATGTTTGATGATTTAAAGGGGAAAATCGCCCTTGTTTCCGGTTCCGGCAAAAGAACCGGTATCGGCTTTGCCATGGCGAATGAACTGGCGAAAAGCGGCGTGAGTATTATCATCGCTGATTTGGACGCAGCCCAGGAGATGGATAGCATCGCCAGTGAGTTGGCTTCCAAATTCAGCGTAAAAACCATGTCGGTCGCCGTTGACGTATCTGACAAAACAGCCATCGCCGCGATGATCGCGAAAATCCTCGAGAAGTTCGATCATATTGACATTCTGTGCAATAACGCGGGCGCCTCTTTTGGCGTGCCAAACCTGGTTCACACCTATGACGAAGACGCCTATATGAAAACAATCGACGTTAATCTTCACAGCGTTTTCTGGATGAGCCGGGCAGTCCTTCCCCATATGCTGGGAAAACCGGGAGTCATAATAAATACGGCGTCCAGAGCCGGTAAGACGCCCCCGATTTTTAACGGCGCCTACGCGGTTGCCAAAGCCGGCGTGATTATGCTTACAAAAGTTATGGCCAGAGAACTGGCCGGACAGAACATCAGGATAAACGCCATCTGTCCTGGACAGATAATGACCGATCTCGAAAAGTGGCGCTTTGGTCTTGAGGCCGACGCCCTTGGAACCACTGTTGAACATCAAAAAGAAGAGATGTGCAAAACCATCCCGCTGAACAGAATCGGAGACCCAAAGGAAGTGGGCGCTCTTGCGGCGTTCCTTGCCTCGGATAGCTCGTCATATATGACAGGGCAGGCTTTGAACATTACAGGCGGCCAATTAATGGAGTTGTAATGACCAACGCCAAAAGTAGGGGCACGGCATGCCGTGCCTTTATAGATCGAAGCGGATTACGTATCGAGAGACAATGTTGTTTTTAATCAGGGTCGTATCTCTAGGGCACGGCATGCCGTGCCCTGGTATCCTTGGGCACTGAAGGATTGATGCTGTAATTATTTTTATATTCAATAAATTCGGAGGAAAAAATGGATGAAATTACCGGCGCCCAACTGGCCGCGGAAACCTTGATTGAAAAAGGTGTAAAAAAAATATTCACACTAAGCGGCGGGCATATCACTCCCCTTTATCAATTCCTTGAAAATAGCGATATCAGCCTTATTGACACTCGCCACGAGCAGGCCGCTGTTTTTATGGCCGAGGCTTACGGCAGAATGTGTCGCAAGCCTGGAATAGCCATGGTTACAGCCGGTCCTGGTTTTACAAACGCCCTTTCCGCTGTGGCAAACGCCAATATGGCAAACTCGCCGCTTATTCTAATTTCCGGCAGCGTCGGAGTCGATTGTTGCGAGAAGCTCGACTTGCAGGATATGCGCCAGGCCCCTGTTATCGAGCCGATGGTGAAAAAAGCCCTTGTCTGTCACACTCCTGAAAGGGTTGGCGAATTTATTGACATGGCTTTTCGCATTGCCGTATCAGGCCGCCCCGGTCCTGTCTATCTTGAGTTTCCCGTGGATATTCTAAACGCTCAATGCAACACAAACTGGGTAAAGAAAATCAGCACCGCGACCAGTTCGGCGCCTGTTGATATAGAGAAAGCCGGCGCGCTGATTGACATGATCCAGGAGTCAAAAAAGCCCATGGCAATCGTCGGAAGCGGCGCGTGGTATTCCGACGCGGGAAAAGAACTTACTGAGTTCGCCGAAAAAACAGGCATGCCGATTTTCACAGCATCAATGGGGCGGGGTGTAATTTCCGATACTCACCCTCTTTGTTTTGAATCCGCGGTGGGCACCCGCCCTGGAGCCACCCTTTTCGCTCAGACGGAATCAGACCTGATAATTTTCCTTGGATCACGTATCAGCCTTTACTATCTGTTTGGAAATCTCTGGGAAAAGGATACGAAAGTTGTCCAGGTGGATATTCACGCTGAGGAAATAGGAAGAAATCATTCCATTGACCTGGGCATTCAGAGCGACGTCAAAGCGCTTCTTTGCCAGTGCGTCAAAGAGTTGGACGCCAGAGAGATCAGCGGTAAATTAATTGAGAAATTTGGTGACTGGATTGAGACATTGCAAACGGCCCATGACAGCGCCCAGTCCACAGTGGCGCCTAATGCCGACAGCGAAAACGTCCCTATTCATCCAATGCGGCTGGCAAAGGAAATCAACAACTTCATGGACAGGGATGACGATATTGTTGTGGCCGACGGCGGAGACACCCAGATTTGGATGGGCATGTGCAGAACCGCCAAACAAGGAGGCCGTTATCTTGATTCCGGGCTTTTTGGTTGTCTCGGCGTTGGGCTGCCCTTCTCGAATTGCGCAAAAGTTATTTATCCCGACAGCAGAGTCTGCCTTCTTATCGGCGACGGCTCCACCGGATTTAATTTCATGGAATTTGAAACCGCCATCCGTAAAAAACTTCCTATTGTGGTAGTCATCAGCAACGACCTTGGATGGGGAATGATTCGCCATAGCCAGGAATTACGCATGGGGCACGCTATTGAAAACGGCACATGGATCGGAGAGGTCCCTTATCATAAATTGGTGGAAGACCTTGGCGGCAAGGGCTTCTTTGTTGATAAGCCCGACCGGATCATTCCCACCCTCGAGGAAGCTTTCGCGTCAGGAAAAACGTGCTGTATAAACGTCATGACCGATCCTACAACAATCAGCCCGGGCAGCATTACTCTTGCCAACATCGGCGCGTATAAAGGCTGATTTTATCAACGGAGCAAGGATGAATCTCCTGGTTCTAAATTGCGGAAGCGCCACGGTAAAATTCAAGCTCTTCGTTTACAAAGATGGAGAGCTTGAGGAAATTGCTTTCGGCGTAAGGGAAATCAAGAAGAAGGAAAATTATTTTCCGGTTATCAAGGAAATCATCTCCAGTTTACCCAAGCCGCCTCATGTGGTGGCCCACAGAGTTGTCCATGGCGGCGATTTTTTCCATGAGCCTGTTATCATTGACCAGGATGTTATTGATAAAATCGAAAGCATGTCCAAGTGGGCGCCGCTCCATAACCCGCCCACCCTTCTTGGAATCAAAGCGGCGTCCATTACAAATGTACCCCAGGCAGCGGTTTTTGATACGGCGTTTCACCAGACCATTCCCGAACACGCCTCCACCTACCCTCTTCCTCTGGACCTTCAAAATAAACATGGAATCAAAAAGCACGGCTTTCACGGCGTCTCATATAAGTATGTTTCTTCCATGTTCACCAAGCTTGCCAAAAAGATAAATCCGTCCCTGATTATCCTACACCTTGGCGGCGGTGCCTCCTGCGCGGCAATAAAAAACGGCAAGTGCGTTGATACATCCATGGGCGCCACGCCCCTTGAGGGGCTTGTTATGGGAACTCGCGGCGGCGACTTGGACCCAGCCATTATCATCAAACTGATTCGCGATGGCATGAGCCTGGATGAAGTCGAGGAAATCTTGTGGCGAAAGTCCGGACTTTTGGGTCTTGCAAATGACAGTAATCTGAGAAATCTTCTTGCCAGAGATGACGACCAGGCAAAACTGGCCGTCAAGATTTTCTGTTACAGAATACAAAAATATATCGGCTCTTATCTCGCGGTTCTCGGCAGGGTGGACGGAATTATATTTACAGGTGGGATCGGCGAAAATTCCGTCGAGATACGAAAAAAGGTTCTGGCGCCTCTTTTTGATCTGGGCGTTGTTGTGGACAAAATAAAAAACGAAAACGGCGATTTTAAAATCTCGACTGATAAATCGAATCCTCATGTTTATATAATTCCCACAAACGAAGAGTTGATGATCGCCCGTGAAGCCGCTCGCCTTTTTTAAAAATGGAATCCTGATAAAATAAAAGCCCCTTTAAGGAGATCGCAAAATGAGTAAACAGAAAATGACGCCCAGTGAGGCATTAGTTGAAACCATGGCGGCTGAAGGCGTAAAAAACGTTTTTGGCATTGTCGGTTCGGCATTTATGGATGCTTTGGATCTTTTTCCGGCCGCGGGGATCAGGTTCGTCCCGGTTGCCCATGAACAGGCGGCAGCTCACGCCGCGGACGGCCTTGCCAGGGTTACTGGAAAACCCCAGGCATGCATCGGGCAGAACGGCCCCGGCGCCGCGAATTTTGTTTCGGCCATTGTAGCGGCTTACTGGGCCCACTCTCCTGTGGTGGCCATCACTCCCGAAACCGGCTCCATGGGAATAGGCACAGGAGGGTTTCAGGAACTTGACCAGATGGACATGTTCAGGAGGCAGACCGTTTACCAGGTAAGAGTCAATCGACCTGAGAGAATGGCTGAGCTTTCTCGCCGTGCTTTTTATATGGCGAAACTGGAAAACGGCCCTACTCAATTAAATATTCCAAGAGATTATTTCTATGGCGTCTGCGAGGATGAGATTTATCCCACCCCGACAATATCGAGAGGGCCTGGAAGTAAAAGCTATATCGAGCAAGCCGCGAAGCTCCTCGCAAACGCCAAATATCCCGTTATTCTTTCAGGTGGTGGAGTATCCCAGGGCGATGGGCTTTCCCAGGTCAAAGCCCTGGCGGAATATCTGACAGCCCCGGTCTGCAACAGCTACCTTCATAATGATTCATTTCCCGCCGGCCATGAATTGGCAGTAGGACCCATTGGATATTGCGGTTCCAAAGCAGCCATGCGAACCATTGCCAAGGCCGACGTTGTAATCGCTCTTGGGTCGAGATTGGGACCTTTTGGAACCCTGCCCCAGTACGACATAGAGTACTGGCCAAAAAAGGCGAAGATCATCCAGGTTGACGTTGACGGGAAAGTTTTAGGTCTTTCCAGAAAAGTGGATGTAGCCAGTTGCGCGGATGTGAAAGAATTCACAACAGAGCTTCTTTTGGCAATCAAGGCTATGAAACCGGACATGACCAGGAACGCCGATATTATTTCAGATATAGAAAAAGAGAAGAAAATATGGGTGGACGAACTCAACAAATGGTCAATCTCGACTGATAAACTCATGCACCCAAGACGCTTTTTGAAAGAGCTTTCCATGGCAATGCCCGAAGGGTCAATTGTCGCTACTGATATCGGAAACAATTCTTCCATGTGCAACAGCTATTTCAAGTTCAGCGGAGTCAGGCAACACATATCAGCATTATCGTGGGGCAACTGCGGCTTTGCCTACGGCGCGGCTATGGGAGCGAAAATCGGCAAACCCGACGCTCCGGTTTTCGCGTTCCAGGGCGACGGCGCGTATGGCATCAGCGGCCTATCCGAGATTATGACCGCTGTCAGAGAAAAGATTCCCGTTATCGCCATAGTGGCCAACAATTTTGAATGGGGCGCTGAAAAGAAAAACCAGATCGATTATTACGACAATCGTTTTGTGGGCAGCAACCTCAGAGAAAACCCGGACTACGCCAGGCTCGCGCGAGATATGGGCGCCAAAGGATACAGAGTCGATGATTATAAAGACGTAAAGGATGTTGTGGCCGAAGCATTGGCGTCCGGCGAGCCATGCGTAATCGACGCTGTTATCCAGGGCGGCGAAAAGGTATTGGCGGAACCCTTCAGAAGAGACGCCCTTGCAATGCCCATTCGTTATCTGCCTAAATACGCCCATTTAAACGCGAAGAAATAACCAAAGGAGCCATTTTAACATGGGCTTAAAAGAGCGAAGAGAGCGAGAAAAAATCGAGAGAAGAAAGCAGATTCTTGACGCGGCGCGGAGAGTCCTTTTTCAAAAAGGCATAATCGCCGCTTCCATGAACCTTATCGCGAAAGAAGCGGAGCTTAGCGTCGGTACTTTGTATCTATATTTTAAAAACAAAGAGGAGTTGTTCGCGGCCTTGCAGCGCGAGGGTCTGGATATTCTTCTTGAGATGATAAAAAACGGCGGCGATAAGGGCAAATGCCCAGCCGACAGCCTTGAGAAAATGGCCCTTGCTTATTATGATTTTAGCCGGGAACAGAAAAAGTATTTTGAAATCATGAATTACTTTCTGGCTTCCCCAAAAATCATTTTTCCCGCTGATCTAAAAACAGTCATTGATAATTACGGAATAGCTATCCTGGATCTCTTCGAGGATGTAATTAGAAAAGGAACAAAAAATCCCGAAGAAAAGAAAAAAGAGATTCGCCATTATGCCGTAATGTTTATCGCGACTCTTCACGGTCTGCTCCAATTCAGAAAGCTTCAAACCACAGTATTGTCCGGGCAGGCTTTTAAGGATTTGTATATGGAAAGCGCCACCCGGTTGTCAGGTTGCATTTCGGACAGATTTTTTAAATAAAAAACCCTCCAATGGCTGGAGCCATTGATGCAGTCGAGACCGAGTTTAATGTGCCCTGTCCATACAGCCTTCCACCTGGCGCACCGATGCCATCAGGTTAATGCTGCCAGCGGCACGCTGGTCGTCGGGGGGCACGGTATGCCGTGCCCCTACGAGGGATGGCGTTCAACGTCCCGGCATGACAGGTTTCTACCTGGCGCACCGGCGCCATCGGGTTATTGCTGCCAGTGACACGCTGGTCGGGTTATT
>CAYSHR010000147.1:7465-7741 GCA_964430795.1 uncultured bacterium | reverse complement strand
AAAGACCAGACCTGAACTTCTCAAGATAAACAAAGGCGCGTTAAACTCCCCAAAAGTAGAGATAATCAACCAGGACGCCATGGCCTTTGTCCATAATGACTCCAGGTTTTTTGAAGTGATAATTATCGATCTGCCGGACCCGAATTCAGAATCCATGGCAAAGCTGTATTCCCGCCGGTTTTACGCAATGGCGACAAAGAGGTTGGCTATGGGAGGGGTTTTTGTAACCCAGGCCACATCGCCATTTTTCGCGCCGGAGGCTTTCTGGTCAATTGT
>CAYSHR010000147.1:0-7455 GCA_964430795.1 uncultured bacterium | reverse complement strand
CGGCGATAAAGGGCAATGATGATTTGGCGCCTCTATTGCCTTATCCTTACCATGTGCACGTACCCAGTTTCGGCCAGTGGGGATTTGTGATGGCCGCCAAAAGGCCCATCAATTTAGACACTCTGTCGCCTTCGGTAAATACCCGGTTTTTAAATGATAATTCTCTTAAAGCCATGTTCGCGTTCGGCAAGGATATCTCAAGAATAGAGATGCCGCCCAACAATCTTGACGACCCGGAACTCTACCGGTTGTATAAAAAGGGCTGGAGCCGGTTCTTCGGAAATTGAGGCTTCTTTGCCCAAAAATCACTGGGGCTTACTTTTTTTCCTTTTGAGGAAACTAATTCCTGCCGATGGTTTCTTATAAGATGGAACTTAACGGCAAGTGCTTTTCCAAGGAGGGACAAAGTGAACTTTCGAACCGCTCTTAAAGAATGCGATCCCAACCAGCTTTTCATATTCATAAGCGACGATCAACAGGTCTATATGAAGACCGCTTTTATGATCCGCAAAGAACTCGAGCTTTCAAGTAAACACAAGCTCCTGGATAATAAAAGTGTGAAAGTAATGGAGAAGGGAATACATCTTACCGGAAAAAATCTTTTTTTCATGAAGTGGAGTCATGCGCCAAAGCAGATGCAAAAAGCCGCTGTGGAAACGGGAATTACCGCCAAGGTTTTTAATTAGCCTGTATTTCTCAGCAGTTTTCGCGACCAGGGCGTCGAGATGGTTGAAAATTACATGTTAAGGGCTTCTCTTTGAAAGAATCATTTTTTCGGCAGATAGAAGCTTCTGGTTTCCTCGATAAAATCCTTTTGCGACTGGGATATCTGTATGCCGATTACTCTGGCTATGAGGATGGCAAGATAGAGTTGCCCGAAGATGGCCTGTAAAACAGAGAACGCTCTTGCTACAGGGCGCATGGGCGCGATATCCCCAAACCCCAAAGTTGATATTGTCACAAAGCTGTAATAGAGAAAATTTGACAACCTGGACGGCGCGTCATCTTTAAGAACACCTGTAATAGCCTCGTCGTTTAGAAAAAGAAAAGAGTTCGGCCATATTTTCTCGATTTGGATGTATAAAAAAGCCAATCACAAGAGCCAAATTGGATAGAATTATAAAGGATTGAAAAAAGGAAAAAGTATTTATTAGAAAGGAAAATAGGGATACAACACCGAAAGAGATTAGAAACTTCTTCCCTGCTCCAGTATAATAGAGAGCGAGAATCAGGCTGCCGTAATAAAAGATATTAATCGGTATTCTCGGTGCCAATCCATAAACCGCCGGCGCGATAATCATGACCGCGATCTGGATAAGAAGAACAAGCCCGAAACGACCACCGGTTTTGTCAAGAATGGTGGTTACAGTTTTTTTAACGCCCACAATTACTCCCTTTTCTGCGTGATGTTTGAAAAGGATATCATAAACAAAAGCTTTCCTCGAAAAAAATAACACCGGCTTAAAAAGGCAGCGGGGCTTTACCCTTGCTACCTGTACGTTTTATCATTCGTCCCTTGTCACCATAATAGATGCCATCATAAGATTGAGGGACTTTTGGAGTAATCGTTCAGTGATAAGGGTGCAAGGTTTGAGATCGGGGGAGATGACCTCATTTCTCAACAATGGCCGGCATTGTCAATGATATTAGGGAAATGGGGATCGTGTACCCCGATCTCATATGAAAATCCGGGGACACGTAACAAGTACATGTCCCCCCTTTTCCAAAAAGCCCCTTGTAACTGAACGATTACCTTTTGGATTTTTTTAATGATAAACAGAGGTGATTCATGCTATACAAAAAAGCCGGATCAAGGTGTCTGTTTGTTAACATTATGCGGAAAAACCTTAAAAGGAATTTTTAATGGGTTCAGTAGTTATCTGTGGCGCCCAGTGGGGCGATGAAGGCAAAGGAATGGTTGTGGACCTTCTTGGGCAGAAAGCCGATCTTATTGTCAGATATCAGGGGGGCAACAACGCGGGTCATACTGTAATAGTCAACAATGACAAAACCGTTCTTCACCATATTCCCTCGGGGATACTGCACCCTCATGTTACGTGCGTAATAGGAAACGGGGTTGTTGTGAATCCTGAAATTCTCCTTGATGAGATTGAAGGTCTTGATAAAAAGGGATATTTCTCAAACAGAAAGCAGTTGCTTATAAGTGATCGCGCTCACGTGATCTTGCCCTATCATACCGCCCTAGACCTGGCTCGGGAAGAGGCAAAGGGCGGTGAGAAAATCGGAACCACAGGAAGAGGAATCGGCCCGACTTACAGAGATAAATGTGGTCGCGGAGGAGTACGTTTCGGAACATTCATCAACCCCGCCCTTTTCAGGGAGCATCTTGAAAAAGTTATGCCTGAATCAAATTTCCTTCTGGAGAAATTCTACAATAGCAAGGCGATTTCAGTAGACGCTGTTTTTAATAAATACTCAAAATTGGCCGAACTCGTAGCACCATACGTTACCGATACTTCCTCATATATTTACAAGCGTATCAAAGAAGGGGCAAAGGTCCTTTTCGAAGGCGCGCAAGGGGCTATGCTCGACATCGACCACGGCACTTATCCCTTTGTCACCAGTTCCAATACAACTGTAGGCGCGGTTTTTTCAGGCGCCGGCGTGGGTCCTTACGCCCTTGATGATGTTTACGGTGTTGTTAAAGCCTACACAACAAGAGTCGGCGCGGGGCCTTTCCCTACTGAGCTTACAGATGAAATCGGAAAGGAACTTCAGGATGTGGGGCATGAATACGGCGCGACTACGGGACGGCCGAGGCGCTGCGG
Source organism: uncultured bacterium (assembly GCA_964430795.1). Taxonomy (GTDB): domain Bacteria; phylum Lernaellota; class Lernaellaia; order JACKCT01; family CAYSHR01; genus CAYSHR01. Next base: position 4,666 of record CAYSHR010000147.1, on the reverse strand, counting down.
CTGGCTTGATCTTGCTGTAGTGAAATACGCCGCCAGGCTAAACGGTCTTACCGGCATTGTCTTTACAAAGCTCGATGTTCTGGACGGCATTGACCCTGTTAAGGTTTGTGTAGGGTATATGCTCGATGGGGCGCCCATTGATTATTTCCCGGCCAACCTTGACGATCTTGCAAGGGTAACTCCGGTCTACCAGGAGATGCCCGGCTGGGATCAACCCACTACCGGAATTACCTCTTTTGACCAATTGCCCCAAAACGCGAAAAGCTATATCAACCAGATTTCCAAATGGCTCGATGTTCCCATGAGCGTTGTTTCGGTTGGGCCTGGAAGAGACCAGACAATCGTCCTTAGAAATCCCTTTGAGGATTAAGATAACATCCGGTAGTTATTGAGAAAATAATTTTTCCCTGATTTTCCTTTTGCCCTCTGATGGTTTGCCCTGACCGTAAACTCGGTCAGCATCCGCCGGCGCCTCAGGTAAAACCTCCGCCGCCACCGGAAATAGCGGGACCCATATCTCCGGATGATTTGGTTGAAAAGGCCGAAACCAGCTTCTCAGTATCCTCTTTGCCGCATTTGGGACATTTCTGATTCTTATCAGCCTTTGAAATGGACACCAGGGCTTCAAATTCATTTTGACAGCTTTTGCATTTGTATTCGTACAAGGGCATTATTTATTCCTTTTCAGAAAAACCGTTTTTATCAATGGGATTGTCGGCTTCTTTAGAAATATTTTCGCCACCCGGGCGACATGAATCTCTCATTCACGTCCTTATCCCAAGCTTTGGAAGGATATATGTCTGCAACAAAATCCATGCCGCGAGAACCCCAAGAGGAAGTAAAACATCCGTGATATTGGTCATGGGAATTTTCCTATATAAAAATAATTATCTCTTTATGACTCCTTTGATCATTTCCAATATAACTATATAGCTATAAAGAATGACTTGTCAAGGTTGTTTAGATGTAGAAATGAAAATAATGAAAGGAGGGGGCATGATATTACCGCCACCGCCATGATTTTGGAGAAACTCGTCTTGCTCTGTCATCTGTTTTTATCTGTAAAAGCTTAAGAGATTTATATTCTCCCATGCTTTTCTATTTTTATCGCCGTTCTATTGGAGCAGTTGCAGGGCGACCTGGGGCGCCTGATTTGCCTGGGAAAGAACCGAAACGCCGGCCTGTACAAGAATCTGGTATTTCGTTAGATTCGCGGTTTCCATGGCGATGTCCACGTCCCTAATTCTGCTTTCAGCTCCAGTCAGATTCTCTGTAATGGTTTCGATATTGGCGATAACAGACTCAATTCTGTTTTGTAACGCACCCAGGTTGGCTCTGCGGTCAGCAATGGTGCTGATAGCCGAAGAAGTAGTGCCAAGGGCGGTCACAGCATTTGTCACCGTGCTTATGCTTGTAGTGATTCCAAGAGAACTGAAGTCAATAGTGGATATGGCGATACCGATGGAGTCATTTGCGCCGTCGGACATGCCGATCTGGATATTTACGTCCAATGAGCCGTCCAGAAGAGCGGTTTCATTGAATTTTGTCGCCGCCGCGATACGATCGATTTCAAGTCTGAGCTGTTGATACTCAGAGTTTAGATATCCCCGCTCAATGTCGCTGATTGTCCCTGTGGCAGCCTGTTCGGCCAGTTCTTTCATTCTGACGATCATATTGTTGACTTCTTCCATGGCGCCCTCAGCCACTTTTATAAGGCCAACACCGTCAGAAGCGTTTCTGCTGGCCTGCCACAGAGCACGAATATTTGCCCGCAATTTTTCCGAAATCGCCAGACCCGCGGCATCATCGCCGGATTTGTTAATTCGCAGCCCCGAGGATAGCCGTTCCAGGGCTTTGTCCAATCCCCTTTGGGATTTGCTAATGTTTCTCTGAGCGTTAATTGATTGAATATTGTTTGTAATTCGCAAAGCCATTTTCTGCCTCCTTGAGCCCTTTTTTTGCCGGGACAATTTGTTCCTTGGCAGAACTAATAATTGCCTGATCCCGATCAAACGTAGAAAAATTCATATTTTAAGGCGTAAAGTAATATCGAGATCCCCCCGGATCAACGATAATGCTTTGGAGCAGAACGGTCCCTGTTCTTTTTTTTCGTATCGGTTGGATAACTGCCTATTGGCTTTCCGTGTCCCCCAGACGCCCGATACGTCCTTGCAACCTATGGTTAAATCAGTTTAGTGATTCGACCTATCATATATATCGGACTCTTTGGAATGGACATTTAGCGATTTTTTTATTTTTTTAAAATTGTGGGTTTTGCGGGTTATACGTAACAAGCATCTCTCCCCGCTTTTCCCAAAAGACTCCTTGTAACTGAACGATACGAAAAAGGGCCATTGCTGGAAAGAAACTATGATAATATACGGGCCAATGGAAAACCCACGAAACATTAAAACCGAAGTTGTTGTGATAGGAGGCGGCGTCACCGGTTGCGGAGTCGCCAGGGACCTGGCAATGAGAGGGGTGGATGTTTGCCTTGTTGAGCAGCATGACCTTGCTTATGGCGCTACCGGCCGGTGCCACGGCCTATTGCATTCGGGAGTGCGATACGCGGTCAAGGACCCTGAGGCCGCAGGCGAATGTATCAGGGAAAACCGGATTCTTTGCAAGATAGCCCCTGAGTGCATTGAGAATACAGGAGGCATTGTTGTGGGACTGCCCGGCGATGATCCCCAGTATCGCCTGGACCTTATCAGGAATTGTCAGGAGATCGGCATAGAAACCCAGGAGATTTCTTCTGAAGAAGCACTGGACATTGAGCCGTTTCTAAATCCGGAACTGGAATCGGCTCTCCTTGTCCCAGACGCGGCAGTGGACCCTTTTCTTTTGTCCCTCGAAAATCTAAGGGATGCTGAGAGATACGACGCAAGGTCCTTTCTCCATACTTCAATTACAGGGTTCCATATGGACAGGGGAAGGCTCAAGAGAGTCCTTGCCGAAGATGATAATGGTCCTTTGGAATTCCAGTGCGAAATGGCTATTATCGCCGCTGGAGGATGGAGCGGGAAAATCGCTTCTCTGGCCAATGCCAGGATACCTCTTGAGTTATCCAAAGGCTCCTTGATTGTCATGAATCGGCGTTTTACTCAGCGGGTAGTGAATCGTTGCCGCCTGCCGGCTGACGCGGACCTCATTATTCCCAACGGCCCTACAAGTATCATTGGAACTACAAGCATAACAGTGCCTTTTGCCGACGGTCTTTCCATTGAGCCCGAAGAAATAGACGTGATGTTTAAGGAGGGGGACCTTCTGGTTCCAGGGTTCCACGGCGCCCGGGCATTAAGGGCTTACGCGGGAGTGAGACCTCTTTTCTCCGGCGGCGAAAACACTATGGGAAGGGATATCTCCAGGGGATTTGTGGTTCTGGATCATGAAAAGATTGAAGGCGTCAAAGGTCTTGTCAGTATTGTGGGCGGCAAGCTCACAACCTACAGGCTTATGGCGGAAAAAACCTCGGACCTTGTGGCCGCGAAACTGGGAAACACAAACACCTGCCGGACCGCTGATAAAGCTCTTTATGAGGGAGAAAACCTCCAGTTTTATTCTCGGGCCGGGAGGCTGAAGAGAATAGCGGGCAGAGTTCCGGGACATATGTTCTGTGAATGCGAGCTTGTGGCCAAGGAAGACCTTCTGGAGATTATGCCGGAGCTAAAAGGCCGAGCGGACCTTACCGACCTTCAGCATAGAACGCGCCTTGGCATGGGTCCTTGCCAGGGCGGTTTTTGTTCATTTCGAGCCATTGGTCTTATGCACCAGCAGGGCATGTTTGATGAAAAATCCTCGGTTGGGGAACTAAGGAAGTTTCTTGCCAGAAGATTCAAAGGCATTTTGCCCGTACTCTGGGAGGACCAGTGGAGGGAGGAACAACTTAATTACGGCCTTTACGCCACCCTTTTTAACCTCGACAGGAGCGGCGAGTGAAAACTGATGTTCTTGTCATAGGCGGCGGATTATCCGGGTTGTCAGCGGCGCTGGGCGCTCAAAGAAAAGGAGCCCAGACCGTTATTGTTTCAGCGGGAATGGGAGTGCTTTATGTAAGTTCCGGGTGCATCGACCTTATGGCTTATCCCCATGGGAAGGATGAAATGCCGGTCATGTCTCCCTTGGAAGCCATCGGGAAGATGAAGAAAGAAAACCCTTCTCATCCTTACGCTAAAATCGGTGTGAAAAATCTAAGCCGCGCTCTTGATGGATTTTCAAAAACATGCCGGCGCCAGGGTCTTGCAATGTTTGGCGATGGTAGTAAGAACCGGCTGATTCCCACTGCTCTGGGTACGGCGCGCCCTACAGGTATTGTGCCGGCTTCCATGGTCAAGGGTGATCTTATGGATAAATCCCTTATGACGATAATCGGCTTTGAGGGATTGCGGGACTTTTTTCCCAGGATGGTAGCCCGGGAGTTGGGAGAAAATTTCGCCATCGGGGCAAGGGTAAAGGTTTTTGATCCCTCTCCTTTTATGAAAGGGAGCATGATAAATACCGTGGGCCTTGGTCGCGCTTTTGAGAATCTTTCTTTTTGTGAGGAGTTTGCCGGTTTTATTAACGACAACTCAAACCTGGATGATCGAATTGGAATTCCCGCTGTATTGGGGGTGGACGGCGCCGGTGTCGCCCTAAAAACCCTTGAGGAAATTTCCGGCAGATCCAT
>CAYSHR010000146.1:0-7747 GCA_964430795.1 uncultured bacterium | reverse complement strand
GGATATCAGAAAATATGGCCCATGTTCGGCGCATCTAATCAATTGATCGCTTCTCTTGCTTTATTTGTTATCGCGTCCTATCTGGTTGGTGTAAAGCGCCCAACTTATTTCACCATCATTCCCGCCATATTCATGCTTGTTACAACCGTTGGCGCTCTTGTTTATCAAGCTTATGGCGCTCTTGCGGGAGCAACGAAAAACCATACTATCGGGATAGCCGCGATAATACTTATTCTCCTGGCTCTTTTGCTGGCGTATGAAGCGTATAATATTCTTGTCAAAAAAAAGCTCTCCCCTTCAATGGACTGATATTTTTACTTTTTTAATCACATTGGAACAACCGGAAAATATATGAAAACATCAATTGAGAATCTTAAGGAAATGGCCGGCACAATCCGTAAGGATATTGTGACCATGGTTCATACAGCCGGTTCCGGTCATCCCGGTGGGTCTCTTTCAGCGGCGGATTTCGTCACCGCTCTTTACTTTGGCAAGTTGAAACATGATCCTGAAAATCCTCAATGGCCTGAAAGAGACAGGGTGATTTTTTCAAAAGGACATGTGGCGCCCCTTCTCTATTCCGCCCTTGCAAGAAGCGGCTATTTTTCTCTGAACGAATTGAAGACTTTGAGAAAGCTCGGTTCACGGCTTCAAGGCCATCCATCTGTCGCCTGTCCGGGAGTGGAAGTCGGGACCGGGAGCCTTGGCCAAGGACTGTCCATTGGCGCGGGGCTGGCTTATTCAGCCAAAATGAAAAATGAGGATTTCAGGGTTTACGTTATCCTTGGCGATGGGGAACTCCAGGAAGGGCAGATATGGGAGGCGATTATGGCCGCCGCCCATTTTAAAATCGATAATCTTTGCGCTTTTGTGGATTACAATAATCTTCAGATTGACGGCTATGTGGAAGACGTAATGGGTCTTGATGACCTGCCGGCAAAATGGAAATCCTTTAACTGGCACGTCATCGAATGCGATGGCCATGACATGGATTCATTGTTTAACGCCCTTGACAAGGCAAAGTCGAATAAAGGAAAACCCACGGTCATTATCGGCAGGACCGTCAAGGGCAAAGGTGTTTCCTTTATGGAGGATAAAGCCGGTTGGCACGGCAGAGCCCCTGACTCGGATGAACTTGAAACAGCCCTTTGTGACCTTGGACAGAAGGAGGGCAAATGAAAAAAGTAACGGACCTTATCCCGACACGTTTTGGATATGGCAATGCCCTTTTGGAACTTGGAGAAGCCAATCCCGATGTAGTGGTTTTTGACGCGGATCTCGCGAAAAGCACCACCAGTGACTGGTTCGCTGAAAAATTCCCGGATAGATTCATCGATGTGGGGATCGCTGAACAGAACATGCTTGGCATGGCCGCGGGCATGGCATTAAACGGCGCCATTCCTTTTGTAACCACCTACGGTGTTTTTGTCGCGGGTCGAGCCTGGGACCAGATAAGAACCACGGTATGCTATTCAAATTTGAACGTGAAAATCGCCGGCGCCCATGGCGGCATCTCTGTGGGACCCGACGGCGCCACTCATCAAGCGTTGGAAGACCTGGCCACCATGCGAGTCCTTCCAAATATGAAAGTGATTTCTCCTTGTGACGCAATTGAGGCAAAAAAAGCCACACTTGCCGCCGCGTCCATCAAGGGACCGGTATTTCTCAGGTTCGGTCGCGAGGCTGTACCTGTAATTACAAATGAGGATGATGAATTCATTATTGGAAAAGCAAATCTCATTAAAGATGGCGCGGATGTCGCCCTTGTAGCTACAGGGCATATGGTTTTTCACGCCCTAGAAGCCGCGGAGATTTTAGAAAAATCGGGAATAAACGCTATGGTTTTAAATGTCCATACCATCAAACCGTTGGATGAAAAAGCTATACTTTCAGCGGCGAAAAAAACTAAAAAGATAGTCACCTGCGAAGAGCACCAGGTTATTGGCGGGCTTTTTGGCGCTATATCCGAATTTCTCTCCCAAGCCTGCCCAACTATGATAAAGGCTATCGGAATTAGAGATCGCTTCGGAGAATCAGGAACCCCTGATGAATTGATGGAGAAGTTCGGGCTCACATCAAAATCAATCGTAAAAACCGCACTGGAAATTCTTTAAGGAGCCTGTTATTGTGAATATTTCAAGTAGTGTGAGCCGAAGGTTGGTAGGGAGGTTCAATAAGGGTGATGATCTTCTTTCTGTAATTATCGCCCTTTGTGAAAAGCATGATATAAGAGCCGGAGAGGTAAGGGCCATAGGCGCTGTTGCCAATCTTTCGGTTACTGAATATGACATATCTAAAAAGGAATATAAAAAGCCTCTTTCGCGAAAAGAGGTTTCTGAGATAATCTCGCTAAATGGAAACATAAGCGAGAAAGATAACAGTGTTTTTCCCCATCTTCATATCCTTGCTTCCTTTTTTGATAACGGGAAAACGTCAATCATAGCGGGGCATCTGGTCAAAGCGGAAGTCTTCGCCTGCGAATATGTCATTGATGTTTACGATGATATTTCACTCAAGAGAGGTTATGACGAACCAACAGGGCTGGCTCTTTGGGATAAAATGAGTAAGAAATAATTTTTCACTTAACCCTTTTGATATTCGCGCCTAGAGCGGCCAGTTTCTCCTCAATTCTTTCATAACCTCGATCAAGGTGATAAATCCTGTGAATAGTAGTTGTGTTGTTTGCCGCCAGGGCGGCTAGAATCAAGCTCGCGCTGGCTCTCAAATCCGTAGCCATAACCTCAGCGCCGGTAAGCATGGGAACTCCTCGCACAACGGCCGAACGCCCTTCAATTGTAATATTTCCCCCCATCCTCTGAAGTTCCAGAACGTGCATGAACCTGTTTTCGAAAATGGTCTCGGAAATAATGCTTATGCCGCCGGCTGTGGTCATAAGAGCCATGAACTGAGCCTGAAGATCCGTGGGAAATCCTGGATAAGGGAGGGTCTTAATGTCAACAGATTTAACTCGTGGCGGACCAATTACCCTGACGCCGGGCTCTTCCTGTTCTATGCTGATTCCTGTTGAGATCATTTTTGCGGTGGCGGCTTTCAGATTATCCAGTTTGCAGTTTTTCAAAAGGATGTTTCCTTTTGTGATTCCCGCTGCCAGCATCAGGGTTCCAGCCTCAATTCGATCAGGAATAAGAGTTGCCTCACAACCGGACAGTCTCTCCCGACCCTGAATATATATGGTCCCTGTGCCATCACCCTCGATATCAGCGCCCATGCCTCTTAAAAAATCAGCCAAAGCGCGGATTTCAGGTTCCTTGGCCGCGTTCTGAATAACTGTCTCGCCTTTTGCCCGGGTGGCGGCCATCATAATGTTCATGGCGCCTGTCACTGTTGGTATGTCGAGGTAGATTTTAGCGCCTGTTAATTTATCCGCCTTCCCAACAATATAGCCATGATCAATTTCAAATTTCGCGCCTAATAGTTCCAGCCCTTTTAAATGCTGATCAACAGGTCTGGCGCCTATGGCGCAACCTCCGGGTAACGAGACCCTGGCTCTTCCCAATTTCGCAAGTAGAGGACCAAGAACCAGAACCGACGCACGCATGGTTTTGACCAGGTCGTATGGCGCCTCATGGTCCTTCAAACCCCTGGGATCAACTGTGATATCTCCTTGGCCTGAAAACTCAAGGCCCAACATTTCAAGGAGACTGATGATTGTTCTTATATCTCTGAGGTTGGGAAGCCCGTAAATTTTACATGGAGAGTCAGCCAGAATAGTTGCCGCCAACAAAGGAAGGGCAGCGTTTTTCGCGCCGCTGACATAGACCTCGCCAAAAAGTCGTTCTCCCCCTTTGATTACCATTTTATCCATCACTATCTCCTAAAATCTCATCAGAAAAACCTTCGCAACAGATGATCCGGCTTATTCCGGCCAGATCATTTTCAAAATGAGTTTTCCGAAAGACACCCAAGTCTTTAACAAGGTTATAAATCTTTTCTTTCTGATCATGCCCTATTTCCATCATCAGGGCGCCACCCCTGTTAAGTCTTATACTCGCTTTTTCAATTATATTTTCAATGACTCCCAGTCCTTCATTACCCGCGAAAAGAGCGATTCCGGGCTCATGGTCCAGGATATCAGGAGCAAGAGTATCTTTTGCGTCGGGTGAAATATATGGGGGATTGGATACAATCAAGTCATAGGGACCATCTTGCCCGGCGAAAAGTTCGCCTGTAACAAAATCGACTCGATGATCAACGCCATGGGTTTTTGCGTTCTCTTGAGCTGTTTCTATGGCTCCCGGGGCGATATCGCCGGCAGTTATGCTACAAAATGGATTCTTTATGGCCAATGTTATGGCTATCGCGCCGGAACCGGTTCCAATGTCAAAAACTTTCGCGCCCTTGTTTGCTTTTAACCAATTAAGGGCCGCTTCAACAAGGGTTTCTGTATCAGGTCTTGGAATCAGCACCGATGGGTTTACGCGAAATTCAATACCGTAAAATTCTTTCTTTCCCAGAATATACGCCACCGGCTCATAGGCAAGACGCCTTCTTATCATATCCCTAAAAACAGAGGTTTCGGTTTCACTTACAGGGCGATCAAAAGAACAATATAGAGAAACCCTGTTCATGGAAAGAGCATGAGAGAGAAGCAGTTCAGCATCAAGACGAGGTGTGGCAATATTTTTTTTTAATAAAAATTCGATGGTAAGTTGCAAAAGTTCCCGGACGGTTTTCATTGTCCGCCCCGTCTAATCAGCGTTTTTTAAAGCTTCAGCTTGATTATAGGCAATCAACGCGTCAATCATATCATTTATCTCACCGTCCAAAAACAGATCAAGCTTATATATGGTCATGTGAATCCGATGATCGGTTATTCTGCCCTGAGGAAAATTATAGGTCCGGATTCTTCCGGACCTGTCCCCTGTACCAACCTGGCTTTTTCTCTCGGCGGCGATTTTGGCCTGCTGCTCGGCCATCTCCCGCTCAAGAAGGCGGGCTTTTAAAATCTTTAACGCTTTGGCTTTATTTTTATGCTGGCTTTTCTCATCTTGTTGAGAGACAACAATGCCGGTGGGTATATGAGTTATCCGTACTGCCGAGTCGGTGGTATTTACGCTTTGCCCTCCCGGTCCACTGGACCTGTAGACATCGATACGCAAATCCTCATCTTTTACATTGACCTCAACATCATCAGCCTCCGGTAAAATCGCCACGGTAACCGCCGATGTGTGAATTCTTCCCGAAGCCTCGGTGGTGGGCACTCTCTGAACCCTGTGAGTGCCTGACTCAAACTTAAGCCGGGAGTATACTTTGTCGCCGGAAATGGCGCAAATTATCTCTTTCAGTCCCCCAATTCCGGTCTCGTTGGAACTGAGAATCTCCATTTTCCACTTTTGTCGCTCAGCGTATCTTGAATACATTCTAAAAAGATCGGCGGAAAAAAGGGCGGCCTCATCACCACCGGTTCCCGCCCTGATCTCCAAAAGAATATTCTTCTCATCATAGGGGTCTTTTGGGATAAGCAGTATTTTCAACTTCTCGGAAAGCTCGATTTCTTCCTTTTTTAGATCAACAAGTTCCTGCTCCGCCAGTTCTTTAATCTCCTGGTCCGAATCATTTAAAAGCTCTTTACTCTCCTCGATCTGATTCAGACATTCCTTATACTGGCGATATACGGTGACAACTTTTGAAAGATCCGAGTGTTCTTTGGAAAGTTTGATATACTCAGCCTGATTTTTAACTACTTCCGGATCGCCAAGCCTTTTTTCAACCTGTACAAATTTCTCCTCGACATCATCTAATTTGGCAAACATAGGCAAATCCGGTTATTAAAGGATTATTTGGGATCAGAAACAATCTCGCCGCCATTATCGATGGCTTTTAAGGCTGTCTTAAAATCAGGGTAATGATGTATGGTCTCCATGCCATCCGCCTCTAAATTGTTCTCTCTCCAAAGACATTTTCTTAAAGACAAAATAGCGATCTCAAGCTGTGTGTCATCAGGCTTGCTGGTGGTGATTCTCTGGAGCCAAAGTCCGGGTAAAACCGCGAGCCTCAGTATTTTATTATCCTGCTTCCTGCCGGCGAACTTGATAAGCTCGTAACTTATTCCGGCAATAGGCAGCATCAAAGGAATTTTTATAGCCACATAAACAAGGTGCCGAAGGATTTTGTGCATCCCTGGAAGTTCAGGCATAAATGGAAAGATCAGGGAAAAGAGAATAATGCTTATAAGAAGCACTACCATGATGAAACTCGTGCCGCATCTGGGATGATAAGTAATGTATGGGCGCACATTATCCAAGGTTAACTCTTTACTATCCTCAAAGGCGAAAATGGACATATGTTCCGCGCCGTGATATTGGAAAACCCTCTTGATATCCTTTATAAAACTTATAGCCCAAACGTAAGCGACAAAAAAGAGGACCTTAATCACGCCGTCAATGGCATGAAAGGAAACATGTTCCACATCAAGGCCGATCAAGGCGGTAAGGGCATGGGGAAGCACTACAAAAAGACCAATGGCAAAAGCAAATGAAACCGCAATTGTGCCTGCTAAAGCCAATGGACCGAGCATAGCATCCTTATCTTTATTTTTCTTGTCGGACCGGGAATCCTTTTTTTCGCCGGATTGGCCTTCATCGTTAACCGATTCTTGTTCCGGAGGCGGTTCATTTTTCCTTTTGGCTTTCTTTTTCTCTTTGGCTTTTTTCTCTTCCTCTTCATCAATAGCGTGATTCGCGGAGAAAGTCAGAGCCGAAAGACCATTCCAGAGAGACTCAACAAGAACCACCGTGCCTCGCAAAAAAGGCCACCGGAGAAATTTCAGTTTTGACCAGATAGAGTGCCAGGCCTGTTCCTTGATTACGATCTCTCCGTCGGGTTTCCTGACCACAACAGCATAGGAATTTGGAGAACGCATCATAACGCCTTCAATTACCGCCTGTCCGCCGATCTTATTTTTTAAATCTTTTTCACCTTGAGGCAGAAACATCCTTGGCGCCTTTACTTTTGGTTAAACAGAAAAAGAAAATTGAACCTGATAATTCACCCATTATACGATTTTTCGTTACTAATGGACCCGGGGATTCGAGTATGGAAACAGGAAAATGGTTAAAAACTTAAAAAGTTTCTATTTTTCGGCGTATTTATCCTTGTATTTCCTTTTAAACCGCTCAACTCGGCCGGCCGTATCCACAATCTTCTGTTTGCCTGTAAAAAATGGGTGACAGGCGCTGCAGATATCAACCCTGATCTCCGGTGACTTTGTAGAACGGGTTTGAAAGGTGTTGCCGCAAACGCAAGTCACTGTTGTCTCTTTGAATTTTGGATGAATTTTCGCTTTCATCTTATCTGACTCCATAAAATTTATTCTCGCGGTCAATAAAGCCTGTAAGAACTAACAATACTTTTAATAAAAAGCAACCTAAATTTCCCCACTTTGAAAGAAAAAAGCGTGAATAAATAAAATATCCACGCTTATTTTGATTCTCAGGCTACTGGTTCATTGAGCTTAAGAAACTCTCATTATCCTTTGTTCCTGTAATTTTATCCAGCAAAAACTCCATGGAATCAATGGTGTTAAGGGGCGAGAGAACCCTTCTAAGTACCCAGACTTTCTGGAGAATATCCGGCGAAAGGAGAAGTTCCTCTTTGCGAGTGCCGGATCTGTTGATATCGATAGCCGGGAAAATTCTCCTGTCTGAGAGCTTACGATCCAGATGAAGTTCCATGTTGCCGGTGCCTTTGAACTCTTCGTAAATAACTTCATCCATTCTTGAGCCTG
>CAYSHR010000145.1:7244-7765 GCA_964430795.1 uncultured bacterium | reverse complement strand
TAACGCGGTTAAGCCAAAGTCGGGGGGCTTTATGTTTGGGTGTAATTACAATCTGGATATGGAGAGGAAAATTGATCCGGATATTGTCCGGAAAAAAGCATCGAAGCTAATATCCCCACTTGCCAATGGCAAGAAAGGCGACATGGTTTCATGACTTTCCATATCCGGCATTGTCATACTGAAAACGCACCTCCGGTGTGCTATGATTATCGCCATGAAAAATAGTCATCCATTAGTTCTATTGATTCGACCCGGGCATGGATCAAAGTATCTGAGTTTCTCCGCGGCCAACCGATTGATTCCCCTCTCTTTGAGATACTGCGCCGCCCTGCTTGAACAGAAGGAGATCGATACTGTGGAGTTGGATGGACTGGTTTGTCGTATCACTCCTTCGAGCCTTTTGAACTGGGCAAAGGAATCAAAGCCCCAGGCGGCCATTTTTTCCATTGAGCGATTTCAACAAAGAGATTTTGATCATCTTTTCTCTTTAACCTCGGCGATAAAAAAAGCGGGCGCCATCA
>CAYSHR010000145.1:0-7234 GCA_964430795.1 uncultured bacterium | reverse complement strand
CGATTGCTTTCTTGGCAAAGATCGGTTTGACGCCGTGATCCCAGGTGAACCGGAAGGGATAGTTACTAAAGCTCTGGAGAGGATAATTGACGGAAAGTCTATAAGAATAAATGGAATAATAACCGGTAAAAAAAGAAGCTCCTCTCTGTTTGTAAAGGATGTGGATTCCCTCCCCTTTCCAAAGCGCCACCCTTGGGATATTGAGAACTATTATTGTAATTATCCTATTGCTCTTGACAGAAAAGCGGTCTGGGGATCGATGCTCGCGGGGCGGGGTTGCGGCAAGGCATGTACATTTTGCTCTCCCTTTGACCGGGCTACTTTTTCGAAAAAAGTGCGTCCAAGGAACCTGGAATATGTCCGGGAAGAAGCAAAGACCCTGATAAAAATGGGGGTCAACGTAATCTCTTTTGAGGATGACGATCCAACTTTTGACAAAGAGAGAACCTTGGCTCTTGGGGATATCCTGGCGCCTTTGAAAACCAATTTCGTCTGCCACAGCCGGGTTGATGAACTCGATGACCATATTCTGAAATCCCTTTCCCGCGCCGGATGCAGAATGATAAAGCTGGGCGTGGAAAGCGGTAGTCCCAGAATAATTGACTTGTTAAAAAAGGGAGATGGCAAAACGTGGCCCCAGGAGACAATCAAGGTTGTAACCTTAGCCAAAAAGTATGGGATTGGAGTTTGTGGTCTATTTATTTTAGGGGCACCCACAGAAACCGAACAAGACCTGAAAATGACCATGGACCTGATGCTCAAGGCACCCTTTGACCTTATCCAACTTCATTATTTCACCCCATATCCTGGGAGCTCTTTCTTTACCAATCTCGCCGCGCCCTTGGATGCTCAAAAAGTTTCCAGACTTTATCATTACGATCCCAAAACACCCGTACTGACGCCTTATTCCCAAATCAATCCCGCGGAGTTAAAAACATGGGCGAGAAAAATGACTTACCGTTTTATTTTTCGTCCCGGGTTTCTAATTAGACACTTGAAAAATTATGGTAATTTCCACTTTCACAATCCAGATACATTTATGAGACTCGTTAAAGGCGTGATCAGCTAACCATATGAATCTTTAGGACATTCTTTCATATCTTACTTCTTGCTTCTCCTTGTGGGCTAATTGACAGCTAAATGGGGTCATGGTAAATAGATAGTAGGTTTCAAATAAAAGAAGGGAACAAAAGATGGGCGACCTTATCCTTGCCATTGATCAGGGAACCACAGGCACTACGGTTCTTGTAATTGACCACGGCATGAATGTGATTAGCAGATGGTATGCGGAATTCCCACAGATATTCCCAAAGCCCCGATGGGTTGAGCATAATCCTGACGACATCTGGGCGTCAGTTGAAAAAACCATAAAAATGGCCCTTGACCAAGGAGAGATTGATCCCTCCCGAATAGCCGGCATAGGCATCACAAACCAGAGGGAGACCTCAGTAGTCTGGTCGAGAAAAACAGGAGAGCCTTATTATAACGCCATTGTCTGGCAATGCCGCAGAACCGCGGATATCTGTCAATCCCTGAAGGAGCGTAACCTGGAAGAGGCTTTTCGCGAATCCACCGGCCTTCTTCTTGATCCCTACTTCTCCGGCACAAAATTGACCTGGCTTTATGAAAACGCTCCCCGATTCGCCGACGATTCCAAGAAGGGCGAGGCGGCTTTTGGAACCATCGACACTTTTCTTGTCTGGAAATTGACCAATGGCGCGGCTCATGTAACCGATGTTTCCAACGCGAGTCGAACGTTGATGTTCCGGTTGGCGGACTTGAAATGGGATGAGGAACTTGTGGATATTCTTGGAGTGGATTTTTCCATTCTTCCCCAGGTCATGTCATCCAGCGAAGTTTACGGGACAACAAAGGGGCTGGCTGTTCTTCCCGATGGAATTCCAGTGGCCGGTATGGCCGGTGATCAGCAGGCCGCTCTTTTTGGCCAGGCTTGTTTCGAACCGGGCATGGCAAAATGCACCTATGGAACGGGCAGCTTCATGCTTCTTAATACCGGCGATAAAATCGTTCCGAGCAAACATAAACTCTTGACTACTGTTGGATGGAAAATAGGCGATGAAGTAGTTTACGCTCTTGAGGGTAGCTGCTTTATCTCCGGCGCCGCGGTTCAATGGCTCAGGGATGGAATGAAAATGTTTTCCCAATCTCCGGATATTGAGGCTTTGGCAATGGAGGTTAAGGATAACGGCGGGATTGTCTTTGTACCGGCACTGGCCGGCCTTGGCGCTCCCCACTGGAATCCCGAGGCTAAAGGAGTCATCTGGGGCATGACTCGAGGAACCACCAACGCCCACGTCGCCAGAGCCACACTTGAAGCCATCGCCCTGCAAAACCATGACGTTCTTCTGGCAATGCAGCAGGATTATGGTAAAGAGTTGGCCATGCTTAAAGTTGACGGCGGCGCTTGCGAAAACAACCTTCTCATGCAATTTCAGTCGGATATTCTAAAGGTTGATATCAGCCGCCCGACTATGGTGGAAACCACAGCCCTGGGCGCGGCTCTTTTAGCCGGCCTGGCTGTAGGGTTATGGCAAGATAAAAAGGAAGTAACCGCCAACTGGAAAGAGGACAGAAGGTTCAAACCTTCCATGGCGAAGGATAAAATCGACGCCCATCTGACTTTATGGAACCAGGCGTTAGGCAGAGTGTAACAAGGTGGAAATATAATGAGCGTCATCGGATTACAGCATGCTTCAGCCACAGTAACGGACCTTGAGCAAAGCGTAAAATTTTATAGAGATACATTGGGGTTGGATTATCTTGGCACCCGCCATATGTCCCCGGAAAAAGTCTACCAATTCTTCAACCTCCAGGGAGTAACCGCCAAGTATGGTTGGTTTATGGCCGGAAGATCCACTGTATTGGAGCTTTATCAATTTGATCCAGTAGATAACGGGCCCTTTACTTTTACGCCTAACAAACCCGGCCCTCACCACTTTGCCCTGGAGGTAAGGAACCTTGATGCTTTTTTCAGAGAGCTTATGACCATGGGAGTAAAGAGTGTTTCTCCACCTGAATTTATACAGGGCGGTTTCAAGGTGGCCTACATCAAGGACCCTGATGGCATTGTTATCGAGCTTATTGATCTGGGCTTTTTCCTTGCTCCTAAAATCCAACTAGTCGGGAAGGTCAAAGGCCTCCTTGATCGCCTGAAACGAAAACGGGGAACCGACCTGGCCCCAGGAGCATGCAGGACGAATATTGAAAAATGACCTTGGAAATAAAAAGGAGAACGATGGGCCGGGCAA
This sequence comes from uncultured bacterium, assembly GCA_964430795.1. Lineage (GTDB taxonomy): Bacteria > Lernaellota > Lernaellaia > JACKCT01 > CAYSHR01 > CAYSHR01. The sequence goes on along the minus strand of CAYSHR010000145.1, from coordinate 3,965 downwards.
ATCCTTCCTTACTTTTTCTCTTTCATAAAAATCAGCATCACTGCCGGTAAGAGTATAAGGTCCGCGGCCAGAGCCATCATAATAGTCAAGCCGCCAAGTCCGCCCAGAATGGATTGAGGGCGAAAGGAAGAGAAGATGGTGATAGCGAATCCTAAAGTGAGAATAACAGAAGTGCTGACAAGGGCTCTACCTGTGGTTGACAACGTTTCTCTCATTGCATTTTCAGCGCTATGCCCTTTAGCGAGTTCCCTCTTGTATCTCATGATATAATGAATTGTGTCATCCACAGCTATACCAAGGGTTATGGGACCTATCATCACCGTATTAGTATCAAGAGGAAAATCGAGCCACCCCATTATCCCCAGCATTACAAGTATGGGCAGAACATTGGGAATCATGGAAAGAAGGCCGATCTTTATGGACTTGAAAATAAGAGTGATAAGAAGGGTGATAACCCATAAGGCGAGGACCAAGGAGCGAATCTGCCCTTTAGTTAACTCTTGAACCGCGCTGACAAACACCACGGTCCCGCCGGAAACCTCGAATTTGATTTTTTTGGGAATGTGCTTTTTTAGCAGTTTTTCAATTTCTCCAATCACCTCAATCTGCTCTTTGCTGCCTGAATCAATAATCCGAACCGAGATATGGGCTTTGTCATAGTTGTTACCCATAAATCTCTCGAATGTTTCCGGGCTGCCATCCTGAAACAGCATGGAAAACTGGGCAATGGCTCTGCTTGAGCCAGGGATTTCCCTTTTTCCGCCAAAAACACTTCCTCCTTTTAATGCCCAGTTCAGCTCTTTCAAAATATCGCAATAGGAGTCAACTCTTTTTACAAGGGGTATTTCTAATAGCTCTTCCTGGAGTTTCTCAATCCGGCGCCATATGTCGGGCTTAAGGAATACCCCTTCTTCTCCTTCAAAAATAATTTCAATGGGAACAGGAGGGGAGACATTCGCCTCTAGAAATTTATAGCCCTTTACAATATCAGACCAGGGGTGGAAAAATTCACTCACTCTGGTTTCAACCCTGATCCGGCTGATGCCGACAATCGCCATTATCGCGATGAGCAGAGAGACCAGAAGAATCCCTTTTTTACGCTCCTTATTAAATCCGGCAAGAGAGGAAAGCCCCCTGCCGATAAAGCCGCTATGGTATTTTCTTTTGTGAATCGCGGCGGGGTTCGACATAAGAACAAGAATAGCCGGGGCGAGTATTATCGAGATGATAAAAGCGGACATCACTCCTGTCGCGGCGTATTTTCCAAAGGTGGCTATAGGCGGAATATCAATGGTCATCAGGGAAAGAAAACCGATGGATGTGGTGATGGAGGTGATAAGACATGGGGCGAACATCCGCCTCATGGTCATCAGAACCGCCTCTTTTTTATTACCAAGCCGAAAATACTCTTCCAGGTAATGGACAAGAACATGAATCGTATCCCCTACCCCAACAACAGTGACAAGGGCGAAAATAAGAGATGATATTGAATCCATCACGCCCCCTGTGGCGCCCATTATTCCCAAGGTCCACAACAGAGCCAGGCCAACAACCAGGCCAGGTAGAACCACCCCTCTTATGGACCTGAATGTAAGAAAAAGAACAAGACCCAAAATTAGGGCTGAAGCGGCGCCAAAGAGAATTATGCCTCTCTGAATGCAGCGAACCATGTAACATTTGACTGTGGGTATGCCCTCAAAATGAACCTCGAATTCATCAAGATATTTTTCAGTGGCGGCTTTTACTCCATTAAAAAGATCGATCCTGGTTTTAGTCGAGTCGTCGTCCCTAAGGTCCGGAAATACAAACCATACAGCAGTCTTTCCATCTTTGGATATGATGGAACCCAGAAGCAGCGGATTGGAAAGGGCTTCCCTCCTTAGTTTGTCAAGGGCGTCAATGTCATTTGGAGGATTCCCGAATAATGGCTCAACATCGACCCCGCTTTTTGTAGGTCGGACTATACATGTAGTGGGTAGAGAAACAACTTCCATAACCCCGGGCAAAGCGGCCAACTCCTTTGACAAAGAAGCTATTTTAGAAAGCCGCCCTGTTGTAAAAACGTCACCGTGGGGAACCTTGGCCGCCACTACCATAAATTCATCGGTTCCATAAGTATCAATGAACTTTTTATAAGACTTTTTGGCCGCGGAATGCTCTACAGTCATAGCTTCCAAAGAAGGATCAATTTTAAGATCGGGAATAAAACCACCTAAAAAAATTGAGATAAGCCCACAAAGACCAATATACAATATCGGTCTGTCAACTACCGATTTCCATAAAGGCTCAAGGAGACGCTCAAGCAGGTGGGTTATTTTTCCGTTAACCATAGACTCCCGGCTCATTACAAATCCCACTCTTTCATTATGGCGGTCCAAAATCTCAAACCGTTAAAATCGGGATTTACAATGTGGTAACCGGTAAGAAAAACAAGGCTCATATCCATGGGCAGTTTACGGTCAGCCATAAAACCGAAGTTAATGATGTGCCGGGTATAATCGGAATTGAATATGTAAAGTTTCTCCCACATGGCGCCTATTCTCCATCCCGGATCAAACTCATACAGAAGAAACATTCTGTTTGTAAAATGAAAACCATCATCCATTATGGTCATAAACTCGATGGAAAACCAGGTGTCTCTCATCCACATGTATTCAAAATCGAGAATGTCCACGAAAATAAAACCAGCCAAAGCTATTTTAAATGTGGATGACAAAAGGAAATTTTGCCCATGATAAATATAAACCCTTTTCCGGTCCCTGATATGTTGGGAATAATTATCGTCCAGGCTGTCGAACTGGATGTGAACAGGGTCGATATACTGGTTCCAATAGAAGTCGAAATCCATTATCAAAAGAGGTGAAACGCCAACAAAGGGGCCGATTTTCCCAAGCAAGGGCGAGATAGTGGCAGCGCCGCCAAAGCGAATATTTGAATCCCTTGTGAGCATATGAGCATGGGAAAAAATGGGCGTCACTCGATAGAGCTTGAGCATATCACCAAAGATAATGGGATTGACGCCAACCGCGGCGCCGTTAAATGCCCGCCACTTTGACTTTCGCGGTTCTCCCTCTGGCCATATCGGCACCTGGGCAAGGGCATTTACCGAAACAAGCAGGGTCAAAATAAAGATGGTCAGGCTTTTTCGATCCATCTTTAACAATCAACTGATAATTACAAGAGTTTCCCCTTTAGCCACTGTGGCGCCTGCGTCGGGTCCAAGAGATTTTACAATGCCCGATAGAGGAGCGGGCACAGCGTTTTCCATCTTCATGGCTTCGATGATCACTACAGGGTCGCCCTCATTTACCTTATCGCCGACACTGACATTATATTTGATTACAGTACCGGGCATGGGAGACAAAACCGCTCCCGCGACAACCGAAGAAGGTTTTTCAGCGGGGTCTTTTTCCGGTGAAACAGCCTTGGCGACCTTGGTTGGCGCCACGCCGGTTACCATTGGGCGCCCTTCCTGGTCGGAAACAGTGACGGAAAAAAGCTCGTTTTCCACAGCCACAGAGAAGACTTTTGTTCCATAAGAAGGGCTGGATTGGCCCCCATCACCCGCGTCATATTTCTTCGCTTTTTCGATAGTATCTTTGCGGACAGCGCCGGCGCGAACCATGGCGATAAGCTCATCCTCCTCATTGATCACATCTGTTTCCTTAAGATGCTCTCCGGGCTTGGAATCGGAAAGACCATGTTTCCATTTGAGAAATGTTTCACCGGTCCGCTCAAAAAGAGCAAAGAGAATTGTATCACCGATATCAGGTTCTTTACCTAAAATATCTCTCAACTTCTTTTTCGCGCCGTCCATTTCAGGATCAATGTAATCTCCAGGTCGCCCGTCAATGGGTTTTTGGGGATGATCCGACATCTTCAAAACTTTCGCTCTTACTTCCTCATTCATTTTCGTGGGGGGGGTGCCGTTTATGTTTGATGAAGTAAGAGCGAAAGTTTTGAAG
>CAYSHR010000144.1:0-7813 GCA_964430795.1 uncultured bacterium | reverse complement strand
ATGCCGTGCCCGGTGTGCCACCGGCAGCAATAACCCGACGGCACATTATCCTATGGATAGAAACCTGTCGTGCCAGGACGTAAAAACGTGGGCACCGGCGAGCCGCCGGCGGCAATAAGCTTGACCCACGCCACCCAAACGTTTTGTGTTTATTTCGTCATTCGTCACTCTATTTTTTTGGCCGCTTGATTCCAACCGTTCTAAAAATGATTTCAAGCAGGCATTCCTTTCTTCTGTTAAGCTCGATCCCGCTCAGAGGGTTTTTTCCCATAACGTGAGCCATAAACTCCGCGTCTGTAAAATACCCCATGGTCATAGTGTAAATAGCTAGAAGAAGGTGTCTTGTATCTATGCCGTCGCGACTCTTTATTTGTAATTCCTTTTCAAAAAACCTGACGCCGACTTTAAACATGGGTTTGAAAAAATCATTGATAATATCCTCGAAATGCTCTTTTTCAGACCCGCCGAGTCCCATAATGGTTAGCTTGGAGAAGTTTTGATGCTGGGCCGCGTAATCAAAAAACCATCCAAAGAAAATCTCCAGCCGTTGCTCAGGGGGCAACCCGGTAGCCAGCACATCCTTAACCATCAATCCGATATCGCTGACGACCCTGTCCAGAACAGCATGGTAAAGACTCAGCTTGTTTCCAAAATAATAGTTAATCATGGCGCCGGTGACTCCGGCCTCAGCCGCGATTTTTTTTACACTTGCCCCTCTGTAACCATGATTGGCAAAAAGCTTTTCCGCCGCGTCAAGAATCTCCTGCCGGGTCCGGCCATTGCCATTGTCTCTTTTTGCTTTCACAAATATCCTCTGGGCTTAAATCAGGGCCATTTGTTAACTAAACGTTTATTTAGTTTTGATTATCATGTTAAATTTATCCAGTCAATCAATTTTTCACCTTAATTTTCATCACAATTCCCCCTTTTCTCCTTATCCCTTTAATGATAGGCTGGTTCCAGTCCTAAAACAATGACAGGGCTGATTTTGGTTTCTAGGCCAGGAATGAGTAATTTTTTACAAGGTAAAGGAAATCAAGGATTTTTGCGGAGCCGTACTTTTGTACGTCGAACAATCAAATCCGAAGATTGACGCCGAGATTGGGAAAAAGGGCCGTTCCTGGACAGAAACCAGGCTATATTTTATAATTGCGCCCTTATGAGGCTTTTTACTTTAAAGAGAATACAATGAGAGCAAAAATAATATTAATTCCTTTTATGATGGCGATTTTTCTGGCCCTGCCTTTTGCCTCTGCTTTTGGCCAGACCATCGGTCATGTTACCGGATTTGTGAATAAGGCTTATGTGCTGCGCCCTGGCATTGGAAAAGTTGCTGTTTCGGTAGGGCTTGGAATAAACGCCGGCGATATTATTTACACAGACCAAAAGAGCAAAGTAAAATTGCTCCTTCATGACGATTCCATATTGTCTCTGGCCCAAAACAGCAGATTAGTTATAAATGATTTTAGAAATGATGTTTCGAGCAAAACAAGAGTGTCAAGGTTCTTTGTCGAAAAAGGAAAGGTCTTTTTTCTCGTTACCAAAAAAGGAGGATGGGAAGGGCGGGTCAGGGTCTTTTCCCCCAATGCAATAGTTTCCATCGCCGGCACTTCATTTATTGTTCACTATGACCCCGGCTTAAAGGTTACCAGGGTCCTTACGGTCAGAGGCCTGGTTGGGGTAAAAAGCGCAAAAGAATCTCTTCCAGGGGTTTTTCACGTTGGCAGGGGAGAAATTACAACGGTCCTGGATAACCAAAATCCCAGCCAGCCAACAATAGCGGGCAAAGATGTAATGGCGGCTTTCCATAAAGCTATCCATGTAACCGACATGGCAAGCCTTGCCAATATTCCCGGCCGCTCGGGCAACATCCTTGATGACCCCACCGCCGGCGTTGGAGATGCCTTGGAAAACACGGCGTTTTCATCTTCAACCCCAGCCAAGACCGATGTTGAAGGTGGAACGGAATTTGACGCTTTTGACGTAAATGACGGCTACAGCTTTATTCCCGACACAGACCTGCCCCTGCCGGGGGACCTTACCCCTGACCAAAGAGATTACAGCGACTCATCAGGACTTTCCGAAAATTCGAGTGTAAAAATATCTGTTGATTTTAATGACGAACCTGAAGAGGAAAAAGAGGATTAAATTGGGCTCTATGAATAAATCTTTTCTCTATTCAAGCTTTATCCTTGCCTTGATCCACCTTGTTCTTTTTTTTGGCTGTACCGAAAACAATTATGAAGCGGGGGATTCGGACATTGCCGGGGTGGCCCTGTATATGTCCCAGGTCGATGCCCTTCCTCAAGATATTGAGTTTATAGATCTGCTGGTCACAGGAAAGGGCATGGACGACATAGAAAAACGCGTTGCCCTGTCAGACCTTGAGCCGGACCAGGAGATTGTTTTTGACCTTACCATCCCAGCCGGGAATAATCGCGGCTTTTACATTGAAGCCCTGAATAAGGATGGTTTTGTCGCCTATGAGGGAGAACAGACCCATGACCTTCTACCGGGAATTATGCACGATCTCCGGATCGATCTTTATGGCAGAGGTTATTTTTATGGAAATGTCTATCTGGTTGACCCGGTAACCGCCCAGGTTGACGGCCCCTTGGCGAACCATCAACAGGCCGGGGGCGAGGTGGAGCTTTCCACTGATGGCAACGGATATTACGAAGTGAAGCTTGAAACCCGAAGCGATCCCTACAAGATTGAGATTGAGGCCGCCCTTTCCAAAGAAACCGGCATGTACGCCATTGCCAAAGCCTCCCTTGAAAAAGGAGGCGACAGGGTGAAGATCGATTTTTATCTTGTCCCCAAAGAGGATTACAGCAGACCATGGATATGCGCCATGATTCCCGACCAGTTGGCTCAAGGGGATACGTTTTCTTTTTTCGGAAAAGGATTTAAGCCCTTTAACCCCTTTCTGAATCCCACTGTTGTCTTTGATCCGGGAAACGCGGATTTAGAAGGGGCTAACCAGGTAGTTATTGACGACAAGGAGCTTATGGCCGAGGTGCCCGCCGGCGCGGTATCCGGAAACGTCGCCGTATCCTGGGCAGCCGGACCAATCTACTCCAATTTTATTCCATTTACTCTGCTTGACTGAGCCGGCCCTCACCCCCAACCCTTCTCCCAGAGGTAGAGGGAAGCTAAAGAGAATAACAACCAACGAGACCGGCGAGTCGCCGCCCCCTTACCGCTCCCCGCTCAAGGATCCCTGGCGCAGCGAAATCCTCGCGCGCCTTTTGAAATCCCCGGTCCATCCTTATATCTGCCAAAGGTAAAAAGGCTGTAGGGCAGGCTGTTCCAGCCTCCTCCCTTTAAAACGTGGGCATAGCCTGTCTTTGGTCCCTTGGGGTTTTTCCCGAAAGATTTCTCCTTGGAAACCGGGCCATAATAATCAGATACCCATTCCCAGGCGTTGCCGGCCATGTTCAGCAAACCATAGGGGCTTTTTCCTTCCGGATAGAGATTTACCGGGCCAGACCGGCTTTGCATATCAAAGGGCAGCTCATCATAGTTAATCTCTTCAGATTTCGTTCCCCAATGACAAGGGCAGTTTCTATCGCAAAAATTGGCTATCTTGTTTTCCCATAGATCTCCCCAGGGAAAAATCCTGCTGTCGCTGCCTTTTGCTGCCTTTTCCCACTCAGCCTCAGTAGGGAGGCGTTTGTTTTTCCATTTGCAATATTTGTCCGCCCCTTCCCAGGAAACATCGGTGATGGGGTTTTCCTGAAAGTGATCTTTGACAAACCATTTGCCCTTTTCCTGGTAGACGATATTTTCGTTCCCATAATCACTAAAGCATGGTTTACCACCGCATTCATTGCCGTGAGTATTCAAAAAGTCAATATAATCACCGGCTGTTACCTCTGTAATATCAATGAGGTAGCTATCAAGAAAAATCGGCCTTTGGGGCGTCGAGCCGGCAAAAAATGATTTTTCGCAATCCGGTTGGAATTTCAGGCAGACATTAACAGCCTTTTCAATGTCGGACTCGCCGGCGCCCATTAAAAAAGAACCCGCCGGGACCAGAACCATATTCTCTTTTTCCACATGATCGAAGCCTGTAAATATGGCCAAAAACAGTAGTATTAAGGGTAGGCTTTTGTAGTATGCCATCAGAAGAGCCTTTATTCTTCCATACTCCTGGGAAAGCTTGACTGTACCAGCGCGCCTTTGACCATGTAAACAGCATGGAGCATCTGGTCGCCATCAATGGCGATTTGAGGCTCGGCACCTGTTCCGGCGCCGTTGTCAATCATGTAGGTATTCCAGGCGGCGCCCATGTCGGTAGCATAGAAAAGCTCGGTGCTGGAGTTGGTGAAAATAATATGTACGTTATCCTGGTCATCCTTGACAATATCGGCAAAGTAATCGTCGTAATGAAAATCCGAGTGGACTTGCTCTTTGGTAAAGGAATCGCCCTGCCCTTTGGCGACCCAAAGAGCGTCGTCTCTCTTATATGCGATTACAACGGTGGAATCAGACAGCACGGTCATGGCGTCGCAGCCGCTTCCGGTTTGGTTATCGACAATTGCGTCCTCCCAGGAGGCGCCGTTTTTATAGGCGTATTTTAACGGAGGCGATATATATCCCTGGTAGCTCACGTGGACGCCGTCATTGTCATCGACAAAAAGATTTGTCCAGAAACTCAAAAGCCAATCATCGAAGTTTTCCACTTCCCACAAGCCTGATTCATTTGTCGCGTAGGCCGGCAAATCATTGGTTATGTCCCGGTACACCATATAAGCCGCGCCGGCGTTGTCTGTATCGATATTCAAAAACCAGCCCGCCAATCCTTCGTACACGGTCTCAGTAACAAAGGCGCCTGAACCGTTAGTCGCGTAAGCTACGCCCCCTGTGACGCCGTCTGAAAATGAAAAGCCGACGTGAATCATGTCCTGGTTGTCAACGGCCAGAGCTGAATCGGCTGTACCGTCTTCAAAGACCTCCTTTTCGCTAAAACCCTTGCCGGCGTTGTTCAGATATACAACGTCATCGCCGGAATATCGATACCAGGCAATATGGTGTAAATCGTTGGAATCAATGCCGAACCCGCCGCGCCCTTGGTATATTGGAACCTCTTTGACCTTTTCCCGGCTCCACGTTGAGCCGGATATGGCGCCAAGATTCAGGGATTGATCTTCGTTGTCATAAAATGAGACCATCAACTTGTTTGAGCTTTTTTTGACCAGGGACGCCCAGGTGGCTTTTTTTCCGGCGGCGTCCATAAGTTCCACAGTCCAGTCTCCGCCAGATTTTTTGATGTAATAGATGCCTTCCGCCCCGTCTATGGCAACAATGTGTACTTTGCCCGCCGAATCCACCACTATGGTTGAAGAATCGCTTATTCCGGGACCGTCTATGGTTTCCTTGACCCAACTGCCCGCTGCGTTGGTTGTGTACGCGGTCACGTCGCCGCCCGAGGCAAAGGAGACATGGATAGTTCCATCAGCCTCCACAAACATATCCTTGCCGCCATAAAAATCCATTTCATAGACAACTTCCCATTTCCAGTCACCTGACTTGTTGGTGATATATCGAATCTGATTGAGTCCTTTGAAGTTCTCATAAACAATATGAATGTCGTCATCGCCATCTATTCCGATTAACGGACGAAAGCCGGTATATTCATCATGTTCACTGCCTTCAATTGTCCAAGCCTTCCAGGCGCCGGACTCGTTGGTGGCGTAGTTCATAAAGTCGTCAAACACATCAATGCCGCGAAAGGCAACGTGAGCTTTGCCATCAGAATCCAAGGCAAGGGAAGGGTCCGCTCCCGCATATGTATTCTCAGCAACAGTCTTGATTTTCCAGGAACCGGATTTGTTGGTGGCATAGCGAACCCGATAGCCGTTCCAGGTATCATAAACAATGTGGGCTTTGCTGTTTTGGTCTATTACCAGGTCCGGCGCCATGGCGTAACTGTCCACCCGGTCACTGGTCCAGCCCGCCTTTCCCTCTTTTTTGAACAAGTAAAGCTCTCCACCCCGGCAAGCCGCGATATAGATGGCGCCGTCAGGGGCGATTTGCAACGATGTGCCGTCATAGCCAATGGCGCCGCCGGAAATCACCGTGCGTTCAATTCCCTTGAAAGGGTCTGTCGAATCATCATCGTCGTCGCCCGAATCATCATCGTCATCACCACCTGAATCATCGTCATCCGGCGCATAAGAATCATCGTCGTCGTCTGATTGGGTCGAGGCGCCATTGTCGTCGCCGCCACTGTCACATCCAGCCGGCAAAACCACGAGCAGGGCAATAATAATCAGGGAAAAACCCAGCGGCATACTTTTAAAAAATGACATTTTTTGCTCCCAAAAACACAGTTATTTTTAGACTTCTTCTAAAACATACCCTATCTGTTGGAAAAAATTCAAGGCTCTTGTTGATAAATTTTTTGTTTGACTTGTCAAAATCATTGAAGTACAATTTTTTTATTGGGCAAGGAATGCCCTTGATACCGCGACTTATTCTTGAGCTACACTTTCCTTACAAAAGGAGATTTGCAATGAAATATCATTTGATATTGGCTTTTTCAGTTTTACTTATGGCATTTTTAGCCTTTTCCTGCGGAAATTGCGACGAGGATGACGAAGATACAGTGGATTATGGAGGCGACGGCCTTTGTGACGCCTGTAACGACGCGGCGCCTGATCCTTCATCTCTTCAGTTAACCGTGCCCGGCTATGATGAAAACGATTCGAAATCAAAGAACTTTTCCCCTTGCGCCGACGCTATTGGTGAAATGGCATGCTACTACAATGACACCGTTGATATATGTCGGGCATTAAACTACTGGGCTCTTGGATATTTGAGCGTCCTTGATGAAATGCTCTCCTATCCTCCCACCGAAATTGACGGCGAATATTGTGTATGGGGTCCTTTTACAGACCCATACACTCCCCCAACCCCGTCAGTAGCAAAGTTCATGATGAAAAGGCAGTCCACCACAACCTTCGATTATTACTGGAAAGAGCGACCAAAAGATTCCACATCCGACGACGACTGGCAGGATATCTGGAGAGGGGAAATCGTTCCTTCAACCTCTACCGCCAGAAGGGGGCTCGGGTCCCTCTGGATCGATCACACCACCGCTAAAGAGCTCGATCCCACAAGAAATTCCTCGGGCATTGTTGAGATTGAATATGACACCTACACCGGAGACGCCAGGGAGATTGACATTACCTTCACCGGTTTTACTTTTGACGAGTTCTCCATGGCCACCGACGCCCAATATCACTACTACAATGACGCCGCTGATGACGGCGAATTCGATTTCAACATAGAACTCGATTTCATGGGCGCGACTATTCCCGAGACGTGGACTTATGAAACACAATGGATGGGGTCCGGCGCCGGCGTCGCCACCGTGACCATAGACGGCGGCGATCTTGATACAGTGGAATGGCCTGAGGTCGGTTCAGGTGTGTTTATCAACAAATTCGTAGGCATCGAATGCTGGGGCGATGATTTCGCCAGGTCCTATTTTGAACAAAAACTCTATTTAAGCGACAGCACAACAGTTGATATTGAAACACCCCAGGGCAATTCATCGACCTGTGTTTTTTAGCTTTTGATTAACATATATTTTTAGCCTTTTTATACCCGCTTTTTTTCCAAGGCGGGTATTTTTTATGATATGATTTTTCAATACTGGATAAAAAAACAAATCCAATTAATCAAATATCTGGAGGAGAAGAATCATGTCAGGACTATTCAATTTTAAATCCCTCTGGTTAGCTGTTCTTATTCCGGTAATCTTTACTATGCTTTTTTTAGCCGGTTGCACGTGCGACAAAAG
>CAYSHR010000143.1:0-7840 GCA_964430795.1 uncultured bacterium | reverse complement strand
CATCTCAACATATCAGATAATCTTCCTTGCAGGTTTTCTACTGACAATCCCCACCCTCTTCCTGGTTCTTGTAATGAGAGACAGAGTTAGAATGACAGAGGATAAGGGAGTGGTTATTGATCCACCGGAAAAGGGTGAAGAATCTCACGGGATGATTCAGTCCATTTTGAGCACAATGAAAAAGGCGGGAATAGATACAGGGAAAATTTTATATAAAGTCGTCAGAGAAAAAACCTTCTGGTATTTTATTTTCATGTTGGGACTTCTGGTCTTTGTAAGGCTGGTTTTTTATCATTTCCATTATACTTTCCCCAAATACGGAATCAGGGTTCTTGGCGAGGGAGTAAAAATCGGCAACATCTTCGGTGTTCTGAACCCGGTGATGATCGTCTTTCTGGTTCCACTTTTCGGTGCCCTTACAAAAAAGGTCAGCTCCTATAAAATGATGATGATTGGAACCACGGTTTCAGCCTTCTCTGTTTTCCTGGCTACACTGCCCGACGATTTCTTCCAGTTTCTTATGGGCACCTGGGTCCAGGAACTGATCATGGAACGCTGGCTGAATGTTCCCATATTGCAACAGCATCCTTACTTTTTGACCCTGGTTTTCTTTATCGCCATATTTACCGTGGGTGAAGCTCTCTGGTCGCCCAGGCTCATGCAATTCACCGCTGAAATCGCGCCAAAGGGCAAAGAAGGCTCTTATATCGCCCTGTCGTACCTGCCATATTTCGCCTCCAAACTCCTGGTTGGCCCCATGTCAGGTTGGCTGGTGGCCACCTATACATCTGAAACGGTCCTGAACTACAAAGGCTCCGGGGTTTCGTCCTTTCCAGGGCATTTCTGGGTCTGGATATGGATAGGGGGAATGGCCATAATATCCCCAATTGGATTGGTAATATTCCATAAACTCTTTACAAGAGCCGAAAGAGAGAGTGAGCGGGATATGGGAGATGTTGAAAACGAAGAAGAGAAGAAGAGCGAGTAGGCGGTCTCCAGGGATGTTCTCGCTGAAATCCTGGTGAGGATATGTCGATTGCGATGTTGTACAACGTAATTTTCCACGGAATTCCGAAAAGCCGGTGTATAGGTTCGTTTAGGCATGGTTTTTGATTGAGAGCCATTTGCGCTGTCGGCAAAGTCAATACAGACAGTGTATTCCGCAGGTCGTGAAAAATCTTTACCCCACGGTTTGCTTGAAAAGTAAGGTTTTTTTCGATTGGCTAAGTCTAAAATGGTGATTTTCACCCCGTCGTTATAAAAAAGATATTATTTAATAAAATAAAAGTGGCGGATCAAGTTGAACCCCTGTAAAGTGGGGCTGAAACACAACTCATAAGGATCCGCCATGGCCATTATAGCACAACAAAATTTTTTCCTGGGGAAAAATTGACGCATCTTCGGATTTGGACAGATTGGGATTTGTTCTGGATTCTATTCCCGACGAACCGCTGATGAGAAAGCTGGAAACGGCGCGGGACAAAGGGCGCGACGACTATCCGGTGCGCCCTGTTTGGAACTCGATTCTGGCCGGAGTTGTTTATCAGCCGAGGTTACACATGCGAGCACAAACGATTCGCCGATGCTTTTGCCGATGATGAAAAAGTTGAAAGAAAAGCACCCGGAAATCGTCGCCTCTGCTGAGGATTGCTCCGCAGACAAGGGCTACGATTCCGCGGAAAACAACCGCGAACTTTACGACGAATACAAAACCAAACCGTTGATCGACATCCGCCACATGTGGAAGGGCGGCGAAAAAACGCGTCCGCTGTTTCCGGAAAAAGCCGACAACATCGTGTACGACGAAGATGGATCGATTTTTTGCGTTGGAGGAAAAAACAAAAATAGTTGTGAACTTGAAACTCGGGCGATGGCGTTTTGCGGATTCGAGAAAGATCGGATGACGTTGAAGTATCGGTGCCCTGCCGTGGCTTACGGATTGGATTGCCCGGACCGCTTCACCTGCGGGAAAAGCGATTACGGGCGTATGGTCCGCGTGCCCATGGAGCAAGATCGCCGTCTTTTCCCACCGATACCGCGCAACTCGCCGAAGTGGAAACGGCTGTACAAAAAACGTACTTCCGTCGAACGGGTCAACAGTAGGCTTGATGTTTCTTTCGGCTTCGAGCGCCACTTTATTCGCACGATGAAAAAGATGAAACTACGCACCGGCATCGCCATGATCGTGATGCTCGCTATGGCCGTCGGCGCAATCAAGGCAGGGCAAAAGGAGAAAATCCGTAGCCTTGTCTGGAGCGTGAAAAAACCAAAAGCCGCGTAAATGCTTTCCGACCGAAAATATCGAAAAACGCAGAACGGGTGCGCCTGAAATCACCAATCCGGTCTGATGTTTTTAAACTTATGGACATTTGTGCTATTTCTAGAATCGAAGGACACGTTTGATGGTGGTGGATGCCGGAATGACAAAGGTAAAAGCGGTACAACGCAAATAGCTCGATTGAGAAAACCCTTGATTTCAAGGCGAGATATGTGGTACGATTGGTCATTGCTACAAGGAATTTACATGCTCACTAAACCATAAACGCCTTTTTTTGGGGTGACGAGTCCGGAGAGCCGATTTTGGTCTTTGATACAGGGAATATCGCTTAACAGCAATAACCGAGGAAGGCGTTTCTTCGGGAAGGGATTTGCAATGTGGAAATTTCATCTAATTTGCGTAATGGTTTTACTCCTGGGTTCGGCGTCCACGGCGATTGCCGGGGAAAATTTCCAGATTGAGGAGCAGATATGGACATTAAACCCGGACGGATCAAGGACCGCGACCTATAAAAAAACGATTTATAACCAGAACGTCGAAGTAATTTCAAAGGGATCGATTTTCCTGAAATCATTATCGGGTCACAAGCCGAAGGTCGAGTTCTGGACCGATCTGGAAGGCCGGAAGATCAAATACACCTCGGAGCGCAAACCACGGGGCTACGACTATTTCTATGAGTATCCTGAACCCATCCAAAAGGGTGAAATCGGCGGTTTTGTCGTCCAGGCGCCTCCCCTTGATTACGAGGATTTCCATCGCGTAGGGGATGTGGCGGTAATCAGTCCCGGTCGATTCTGGCCGGAGGCAAACACCCTGTTCATTTTTAAGCTCCGATTGCCAAAAGACGCGCGGATTCTTAAGCTCACACCGGAGCGGTTCACCCTCAATCAACAGGGTGACTACCTTGAGGCTTCTTTTCGGCACTACTTCGAGAAATCGGAAGGAATGCCTACCATCCACTGCGAGTTTCTCCCCGGCAAACAGGTAATGGATGCTCTGAAAACTGCCGATGATGAATTTCATGTCCAGGCGCAAAGTCTGCACTTGAACGGGGACCTGACCGCCGAAATCCACGTGCAATCTCGTATGACCAACAACGGCAGGGAACCGATCGGTGAAGTAAGGTTTCGCAACAGCTATGATGATCTGATCGACGTCAAGGACGAGAAAGGCCGTTCGTTGAAAGTCCGGAAGCAGGATCACCCCGACGGAAACGGCTTTTTGTACAACGTTACTCTCATTGATCCAATAAAACCCGGTAATATCTCCCTCCGCACCGGCATACACCGGGCGGGAGATGCAGTGTATCGCTGGGGAGAGGACAAAGTCTGCATCATAAAGGGACCGCATACGCCGATTCCAGCCACCGATTTCTCCTATCGTATCATCGCACCGAAAGGAACGAGGCTGGTCCAATCGCTTTTTGAATCCGCCACCATCTACGAGGAAGACGACCGGACGGTTATTCTCGTAAAAAAGCATCTGGGGAGAAACGAAAGCATCTTTTTCGCGGTCATACTCGATATTCCCGGCATCAAAGCCCGGGACCTGGAAAACCGACCTCGGGCCGAGGACCGGTTGGTGGGAAAGGCGATACGGAGATATTCGGACTGATCTTGCCCGTATGTTTTTAAGAACATGCCCGCCTGGCTTTCATCCCAGGGCCGACCTGGGGATCAATGACAAGGATGACGGAGGATGTGTTTCATTATCTAATCCTTCTTTGTCTATATTTGATAACTATTTTAAGGGATTTAAAGGATATCGGCTCGGGTGCCGGTCCCGTCGAATAAGTCGGCTAGCCAATGCCATCCACGATTCTGATCTCTTTTATGGTGAGTTGAATTTCCGATTGCCCTTTATATTCATTTAGCCCGATAGTAAAGGCTAAATCGATACGCTCATCAATTTTGTCGATAAGATCGCCTTTTCCAAAAGCGATTGCCGAAATATTTCCTTTTTTCCAGGCAAGCCTCAGTTTCAGGTGGGTCTTGCCCACAACCCTCTTGAAATCAACTTTCGCGTCATAAGCGACAAATACCGGCTCAGAGGCGCCAATGCCAAAAGGCGCCAATCTTGCCAGGCTCTTTACAAGGCGCGTATCAATATCCTGGAGGTCGCACCGGGAATCTATTCGCAGAACTGGAGACAGATCTTCAGGGGATAAGAAGCTTCTGGCTTCCTTTTCAAAAGCCACTGCAAAAGGTTTGATGTTGCTCTTTTTTATTTTGAATCCCGCCGCGTATTTATGGCCTCCAAATCTCTCAAGATAGCCTGAACATCTGTTTATGGCCTGGATAATATCAAATCCGGCAATGCTCCTGGCGCTTCCCTGCCCGTAATCGCCCTTTATCGCCACAAGCATGGTGGGTCTGTAAAACTCCTCCTGGATCCTGCTTGCCACAATGCCGATAACGCCGGAGTGCCAGTTCTGTCCCGCAAGTAAAATGGAATAGAGCTCTTTGTATTTTGGATTGGATAGAAACTGGTCCACTGCCTGCTTTTGAATTTCGGCTTCAACTTTTTGTCGTCTCTGGTTTTCCTGTTCAAGATAACCGGCGATATACTCCACTTCATCATCATCCTGGCTTAAAAGCAGTTCAACTCCCTTGCCCGCGTCATCCATCCGGCCGGCGGCGTTTATACGGGGGGCCAACTGAAATGAGATATGGCCGCAAAGAACTTTTGATACTGTCAACCTGGAAATATTTTTCAGCCCTTTTATTCCCGGCCTTGTTCCCTTTCCGATAAGAGTAAGACCATGAGAAACCATGATCCGGTTGACCCCTATAATAGGCGCCATATCAGCAACCGTGCCAAGGGTTACAAGATCAAGAAACTGTTTCAGATCAATGTTTTTTTTGTTAATACGGCCCCGCTTATGAAGTTCAAGTCTTATTCCCGCGGCAAGAAAGAAGGCTATTCCCACGCCGGCAAGAGGTTCCTGGGCAAAACCGCATCCTTCCTGATGGGGATTCACCACGGAATCGGCTGGGGGAAGTTCTTCGAGGATTTCATGATGGTCCGTAATGATAACCGATACCCCCAGTTCCCTGGCTGTTTGGCAAGCCTCGTGTCCGGAAATGCCGCAATCCACGGTAATAATCAGCTTGACGCCCTTTTCCGCCAACTCCTTCACAGCTTTTGGATGAAAACCATAGCCATCCTGGGAGCGATTGGGCAGCCTATATGTCGCCGGATACCCACAGGCTCTGAAAAAATCCACAAGGAGGGCTGTGGAGGTAACACCATCAACGTCGTAATCTCCATAAACGCAGATGGGGTCCGCCCTTTCCATGGCGTTGGCTATTTTGACAGCGGCTTTTTCCAAACCAAGCATGAGATATGGATGGGGAAGGCCCGATAGTTTCGCGTCGAGAAAAGACTTTGCTTTTTCCACCTTGTCATAGCCTCTTTGGAAAAGCACTTGCCCTGCTAATGGATGGAGGTCAAGACTTTCAGCAAACTCCCGAATGGAATGGGAAGGCGGCTCTTTAATTTTCCACTGTTTATCCAAAGTAAAATTCCCTGGGTGCGTAAAACCTCTTTGCGAAACAAAAAAGTGGGGACATGTATGAAAGGCGCTAAGATAAGAGCGTCTTTATTAATCCTTCAGTAGGGGCACGGCATGCCGTGCCCGGTGTGCCACCGGCAACAATAACCCGACGGCACATTATCCATGGATAGAAACCTGTCATGCCAGGGCGTAGACGAGAGACGGTGTTGTTTTTTATCAGGGAAGCGGCAATGGGCATGGCATGCCGTGCCCCTACTTTTGGTGTCGATCATCGACAGCGGCTGCTGTGGATCAAGGCCACCTTGCCCACGAATAACAATTTACGAATGTAACAAGAGCTTATCTTGGCGCCATTCGGGACACGTATCAAGTACATCTCCCCGTTTTCCAATAATCTTTATCGTCCTTTCCTGGCTTTTATTCTTCTTTTTGTAAATTTTTCTTCCAAAAAGAGGAAAATCGGACTGGCGATAAATATGGAGGAATAAGTTCCTACCACAATGCCGAAAATCATGGCCAGTGCGAAATCACGAAGAATCTCACCACCCAGCACATACAAACTTGTTACTACCAGCATAGTGGTAACGCTTGTCAATATAGTTCTGGAGAGAGTCTGGTTTATGCTGGTGTTAACCACCTGGGGCATCTTCATACCTCGAAATCTGCTTGCGCCTTCCCGAATTCGGTCAAAGACAATTATGGTGTCGTTGATGGAATAACCCGCGATGGTCAAAAACGCGGCGATTACAGCCAAGGTTATCTCATGTCCGATAATTACAAAAATTCCAGCGGTTATGCTTACGTCATGAATAAGGGCGATAACAGCGCCCGGAGCATATTTAAAATTAAAACGAACGCCAATATATAACAGAATTCCAATGATGGCGAAGAGAATGGCGTATATCCCTTTTTTCTTGAGGGTTTCACCTACCCTGGGACCAATGGAATCTATTGACTCGCTTTTTGTCCCCTCTTTGCCAAATTTATTTTCTATGATTTTATAGATATTTGAAGCCTTATCGTTCATCTTTTCGCCGGCGATCCGGCTTTGCAGATTATCGCCTTTAATCTTGATGGAATAGACATTCTCCAGATCGGCGAATTCCTGAACTACGGCTCTTGAAATACCTTTTTCATTTAGGGCGTCGGAAATCTGTCCGGTGGTTACACCCTGGGGTACTTTCACCCTTAGCTCAACTCCTCCGGCAAACTCGATGCCGAAGTTAAATCCCACCAATGTTATCAGCGCCCAGGCGGCTACAACTATGAGAAAGGATAAAATTAAAGCGATGTTTCTATACTTGATGAAGTTGATATTAACATCAGGTTTTACAAACTCGGTAAATCCCATGAACTGCTCCTGTTTAGATGCTTAGGGTCTTCATTTTGCCACGACGGCTGACGATCACATCGAATATGGTTCTGGTTACCACCAGTGCAGAGAAAACCGATGTAACAATTCCTATTGAAAGGGTCACGGCGAATCCCTTTATCGGGCCGGTGCCGAATTGGAAAAGAACGATAGCGGCAACCGCGGTGGTGATATTTGCGTCAAGGATGGTCCATAAAGCTTTGCCGTAACCTGAGTCAACAGCAACCCTGGGGGTTTTTCCAAGCCTCAACTCTTCCCGAATTCTCTCGAAAATAATTACATTCGCGACCACCGCCATTCCGATGGTAAGAACAATTCCGGCAATACCCGGCAATGTCAAAGTAGCGCCGAACATGGCCAGAGCCCCGAGAATAAAAAAGACATTCAAAGCCAACGCGAAATCAGCGATAATTCCGGACACCCGGTAATAAGCGAACATAAAAAGCAAAACCAGCACACCCACCACTAGAAGAGAAAACCGGCCTTTTGTAATGGATTCGGCGCCCAGGCTCGGCCCTACTGTTCTCTCCTCGTCTATGCTGACAGGAACCGGCAATGATCCTGAACGGAGAAAAATGGCAAGCTCGTTGGCGTCGGCGGCGGAGAAATTGCCTGTAATCTGCCCCCTCTTTCCGATTCTCGACCTGATAACCGGCGCGCTTAACACCAC
This sequence comes from uncultured bacterium, assembly GCA_964430795.1. Taxonomy (GTDB): domain Bacteria; phylum Lernaellota; class Lernaellaia; order JACKCT01; family CAYSHR01; genus CAYSHR01. The sequence continues at coordinate 3 of CAYSHR010000143.1, read as the reverse complement.
GTC
>CAYSHR010000142.1:3178-7915 GCA_964430795.1 uncultured bacterium | reverse complement strand
TTTTAAAAATTTCTTGCGCCATTTGTAGAATCCATCTATTTTATCTCCAATCTATTCCGTGTTCACGGTTATGAATGTGGCGTTAAATTGAAATTCCAGTTGGAGGGGATCAATGAAGATCAGAGCCTGGTTTCCGGTTGTAATAATTTTTATTTCCATCTGTGGGCTAGCTCTCTTTTTTCAGGCTTGCGGCGGGCAAGAGAAGGATGAAGTAGAGGATGATGTTGTTCAGGAAGAGGAAGAATTACCCCAATGTGATTTTGAATATCCTTCAGAACCATTTTGCACTGATATTGTAGAGCGAGATGGTCTTATGTGGACCCAGTGTGATAATGGTGATGATATTGACCATAACTGCGCGGTAAATTATATAGCTGATCTTACCCTTGGAGGCTATGAGGATTGGAGACTGCCCACTGTGGCGGAGCTTGCGGCACTTTATAATAACGAAAATCCCCAGACAGTGAATTGTGAAGGATATATGGCCAATATTGTTACGCCATTCCAGATTACCTGTTTTCAGATTTGGACCAGCCAGGGCGGTCCCGGGGATGGTTTTTTTAAGTCATATTCATTTTTGGGATCGGCTCAACAGACCGAAGGGTCGTCATACGATATTGAATACGATAAATCAGGGAACTTGCGAGCCCTTGCTGTTCGCAAACCATAGTTTTTAGTCTCCTTGATGTGGAGGGAGATAAGCCATGCAAACCCATATCATTGATGGGCATACTGTGAACTCTTCTTTTGATTTTGAAAACACCGAGTCCATGCTGCGTTCCTTTTTGGCCATTGCTCAGGCATCCATGGTCGCGGGGTTTGATGAATTACCCGAAAAGGAGCAGGAGGAGATGGTTCAGGCATATTTTGAAAAGCCTTTACCTGCTCCGAGTAAGGAGAAAAAAGAGCTGAAAAAAGAGGAAATAGCAGGTAAAATAAAGGATCCTCTATTACAGATGGTGGAGAATCCATTCAAAGAGCCCTTTATCCTGCAATTGGATGATGGGCAAAATGTAGTGATTCATGGAACGAGCGGGCAATGGTTTGTCTTGCTCGAAAGAGAAATGCTTACTTTTCACCCACCTGGGCTCTAAAAACAAGAAAAACTAAAGTTATCCTCCATATCCTCCGATATTTATATACAGCAGGCTGATTTCAAAACAGTCTGTTCGTGACGCGTGGATGTATCATAATTGGAGGATGCTTTTATGGTTGGCGCGATACAAGCCGCTATTGATGGAATAAACAAAGCTTATGAAAAAATGAATAAAGGGGCCGATTCCATCGCAAATATTGGAAAAGCCGGGGAAAATGGCGATCTTGTGGAAGATATTGTAGAGATTAAAATGGCAAAGCATTCGCTTAAGGCAAATGTAGCGGTTCTTAAAGCGCAAAAAGAGATGGATAAGACGACAATCGACATTATCATTTAATAATTATTTTACCAAAAGATGAATAGCTTGATTGATGGCGGCTTCAGCGCTTTCGGTGATTCCTTCGCTCATTGTAGGGTGAGGATGTATTACAGTACCCAGGTTTTCGACCTTTAGAGAGTTTTGAAGAGCCAGAACGCCTTCACCAATAAGTTCGCCGGCTCCGGCGCCAACGATCTGAATCCCGAGTAAAGAATGGGTCTTGGCGTCTGCAATAGTTTTGACAAATCCACCAAGTTCATCCATTGCAGCGGCTCGTCCATGCCCCGCGAATGGATATTTGCCAACCAATACTTCCTTGTTCATTTCCAGGCAGTCTTCTTCGGTTAATCCGACAGAGGCGATTTCCGGGTCGCAATAAACAACCAGGGGCACAATATCCAGGTCAATACTCGCTTCTTTTCCAGCAACCATATCAGCGGCGACAATTCCCTGGGCGCTTGCTTTATGGGCCAGCAACGGCTCGCCGGCTACGTCACCGATGGCGAAAATATTCGGATCCGCTGTTTTACATGAATCATCGACAACAATAAAACCCCTACCGTCAACTCGGGCGCCGGTATTCTCAAGACCAATGGAATAGGAGTTGGGGCGAAGACCGATGGTTACAAGGGCAATCTCCCCTTCAATCTCCTTTTCTGATCCATCTGATAAAAGAACCTCTGTTTTTACACCGGTTTTTGTGGTTTTCGCGCCAGTCACTTTTGCCCTGGTATGGAAAGATATCTTTTGCCTGCGAAATGATTTTATCATCTCTTCCTTTAAATCGGAGGGAATTTGGGGCAGCAGGGAGTCCAGGGCTTCGATTATGGTAACTTTGGTTCCCAGTTTTCCAAAAGCCTGCCCTAGTTCCACGCCGATTACTCCACCGCCGACAACTATCATTTTGTCAGGCAGGCGCCCTATTGAAAAAAGCTCTTTGGATGAGAGTATCTTGTCGCCATCAAAAGGCATAAAAGGCAATTCCACGGATTTTGAGCCTGTGGCGATTATAATCTTTTTGGCATTGATAAAAACCGCGCCATCCTTTGTCGCGACTTTAATGGTATTTGAATTGGCCAGATGGGCTGTTCCGGAAATAATCTTGATCTGGTTGCCGGCAAGGAGCCTGTCGATTCCCATAGTCAGTTTTTTTACTATACGCCCTTTCCAGGCCATGACTTTGTCAAAATCGAGAGAGGCGCCTTTTGCGGTAATGCCGATTTTCCGTGAATTTAAGATTGTATGATAAATCTCAGCGGCGTGAATAAGGGCTTTGCTGGGGATACATCCATGGTTAAGGCATGTACCGCCAATTTTGTCTTTCTCAATCAAAATGGTTTTTAATCCATTTTTAGCTCCCCTTATGGCAGCGACATAACCACCCGGTCCGCCACCTATGACAGCCAGGTCAACTCTGTTTTTGGTCATTTGGAGGGCTCCTGAATAAGGCAGGCTTTTAAGTTAAGCAGGTTGCTTTTATCGACTTTGATAAGCTTGTCTTTGCCTTGAATTTTAAAAATTATTGTATCAATGGCGTCATCAATCAAAATTTCTTGAATCTTTTTTAGGCCGAGCTTGCTTGTTTTTTCTCCATTTATCTCAAGGATAACATCAAAAGCCGACAATCCCGCTCTATGGGCTTGACTGCCTTTTACGAGTCCTGAAACAATGTATTTTTCATCTTTCAGTCCAATAGCGAGCCAGCATGTGGACTTAACCACCCGAGGTATTTTCTTTTCCCATTTTCGAAAAATAATCATATTTTTTTCATAATTCAAAGTTATGCGAAAGTGGCGCAATACATAATAACCCAGGGAGTTGGCGTCGGACTGACCGGAAAGAAAAAGATGGGGGCCGATCTTCAATGTACCAAATTCGATACTTTCAAATTTACCAATAATCGGTTGCTGATAAAGGCCGGTATATCCACCAATAGCCTCCCCGGCGATTTCAGCCATCTCCAGATTTGGATCATCGAGATATCCCAGGTGCACCGCTGTGCCATGAGAAATGAAGGGCATGCCCAGATTTCCAGTATCGATGGTAAAAGGAGCCTTGACAGTGTTATTGATCTTTCCCATTAGTTTTGGAGCAAGCCCTTCTTTTATGGAAATCTTTAAGGGCATGACAAATACATTTGGCTCAGGAACAACATTTTCAATATTTGTTTCGTAAGGCAACTGAAACATGAGCTTCTGAAATTCATAATCTATCGTGGTTTCAAAATGTTTTAAAAAAGTATTGCCAATCAGGCCGTCCACTTTTACCCCGACCCTGTTTTTTATGATGTCCAGATTTTGTATTGTGAGACCTGTAGGGTTTAGGCTTACACCATTGCCAACCTCAAATTTTTGGGCAATACCTACCGGAACATCCCTTATTTCACCTGAGACGGTCGGGATGATAATCCTCATCTTTTCCCTAATCCCAAGTTCATTGGCCAGATCGGTGGAGATAGCGTTAAATGAGCCGGTATCCACCATAAAATTATACATCTTTTCAGAATCATTTATTCTCACAGGAGTTAGAATAACACCATTTATTATCTTGACGGGCACTGTAACCGCGGGACTTTTCAGGTCGGCTTTGGCCGTAATCAGTTCCCTCATATTTGAACAGCCAAGACCCAGGGTAACTATCAATAGAATAAGTAATAATGGGTTTTTTTTCATTTTAAGCAATCGCCCTTTTAAGGTGTTGGGGATGAACATATCAATATCCAATCCGCAAGTTTATTTTTCTTCATCTATTGGAGAACTCTCATTTTCCGTCTCCTTTTTCGCTTGCTCAAGAACCTGCGCGGTCCAGGCTTTGGGCAAAATGAAAATGATAATCGGAAGAGTCAGTATTATCAGGCCAATGGCGCAAAAGAGGAGTATTTCGGTCATATCGGGTAAAAATGGTTTAAAAAAGAAGGCCGCGCCGGCGAAGATTCCCACAAGTCCCGGATTGGCCAGAGTAGTATAATAGATAAGTGGATCATTGCGAACAAAAGAGAATCTTTTTAGAAAATAGGCCGCGCCGACTCCTGAAAGGACCAAAAGAATCCCTATGGCAATATAGCCGACCATAAAAAACTCCTGTAAAAGATTTTTTCCATTATTAAAATAGGGCTAAATATTATCGGGGTCAAAGTAATTTTTCCATTTATATTACTTTTTCTCCGATCTTAACAAAGCAAAAGGGGCTTACGTTCAATTTCCATTGACTTGTCAAAGCTATATATGAAATAGTTGGTCTATGATAATCGGAGGCTGAGATTGAAAGTTGTTATTACTATTTTCGCTATTTTCGTCATATTTATATCACTTTCATGTGGGTT
>CAYSHR010000142.1:0-3168 GCA_964430795.1 uncultured bacterium | reverse complement strand
CGCTATGATGGCGGGGAAAATGAAGAGAAGGATTCCGATTCTTTATCGGACGATGATGACTCAGGCGCGGGTGGTCTTGGCGGAAACAAGATTGAAAACTTTACATGGACTACTGTTGATGGCGACACCCTTGAATTATACGACTATGAAGGATATGTGATTCTTCTTAGTGTTGGCGCGGGCTGGTGCGCTGAATGTAAAAAAGAGACGCCGGTTCTTGAGAATGAGTTCTGGCAGGTTTACAAGAAACAGGATTTCGTGGTTATTCAGACCTTGACTTCCGATGCCTCCGGCGCCCCTGCTGATACTGAGTTTGCCAAGGAGTGGCAAAGCGAATACGGCGTAACCTTTCCCCTTTGCATCGATCCGGATAGCTCCCTTGAACCATATTACAAAGAAGCTTCCCTTCCTTTTTCCATGCTTGTTGACAAAGGGCTGATTATTCGGGAGCGGTCCCATGGTTTTGACAAGGAGATATTCAAGGTTTTAGTGGAAACCTATTTGTAATGAGCAGTTTTCCGGCGGGTGGTTTTAGTTTCATTTTTTCAATCGAGATGATTTTCATTCAATGATCTTTTCCCAAAAAAGAAAAAGAAATAAGTGGAAAGGGATAATACTTTTTTCTCTTGTGACTCTCTATCTGGTCACAAGAATCCTTGCTGTTTTTACTCCATCGGTTTCAGGAGTGTCCCTCCTTGTTGATGAGATGTTCACCGGCAATATCGCCCATGATCTGGACAGCAAACTGGTGCTCTACTTTCCTTTTTATCAGACAAAGCCATTTGCCGCCGGCACGGTTATAGAAGGCATTGTGGCCTATCCTTTTATGAAAATTCTGGACCATTCATTATTCGCGTTAAAGTGCAGCGCCATATTTTTTAATCTTCTTACCATGGTTTTATGGTTTTGGCTTTTGTGGAGAAATATCGGACCAATAGCGGCTGTTTTTGCCGGCGCTCTGTTTGTCTTTCCACCTATTGGATATTTAAATCTTACTATCACCGCTTGGGGGAATCATACTGAGTCATCCCTCTTTACAGTCGCGTCACTGACTTTTCTTTTTTTGGCTTATAATAACAAAAGCGCCGCGACCCCCCCTACGGTCATACATGTTTTTCTCGCCGGATTGATTGGCGGTTTCGGCGTATATTTCGCCTATACTTCCATGGTTGGATTTATTTTTGGATTATTGCTTATTATCGGTATTGGAGGATATCAGCAGTGGAAAGGGCCGGTATGGATATATTTGGGAGCTGGAATTCTTGGAGCTATGCCCTTTGTAGCTTCGATAAGAGCATACGGCCTGAATGCTCTGGGAAATATCGATACATATACAGGGTATTCTTCCGGTGAGCTTCTAAGGGCGGAAAACCTCTTTTCGGAGCAAAGCTGGACTCAGGTTCCAAAGAAGTTTTTTCTGGCCATATTCAGAGATATTCCAAGATCATTCTGCTTTCCAAAAATATTTGAGATAAATGGTATATTCTGGTCCTGGGGACTATATCTGTTTATTATTATCCTGTTCGCGGTTACTGTAATTTTTTATAAAGCCCAGATCATTTCTTTGTTTAAAAGAACCTTTTCCGGGAAGAAAAGTCGGGAAAATGTTACTGTTTTGCTCTATTTTTCCTTTCCCGTATTTATTCTTTTCTACCTTATGGCTTTTTCATTTTCAGGTTTCCGGGTTAGAAACGCGTTAGATCCCGGATATGGAGGATTCGCGGAATTTCGTTATTTCGCGCCAATTTTTCCTTTCCTTTTCGCTATTGCCGGAATCTCATTGCACAGTATAGTTCAAAAACTGAAGCGACACAGGGGGCTACTGATAGGGTTATCTGTTTTATCCGTTGTAATTTTAATTCCTTTTGTCCAGCTTTATCTTGGCATGAGTTCCGGACCTCATAGATTTGGTATCTTAAAAATTAGAGGAGATTATTATACTTATATTGTGGAACAGATGGCTATGCAGATTTCAAAGCATGAAAGGCAGATTGACGGAAAAATTCTATGGATTGAAAATCTTCCGGACCAATATAAACCAATTCTCTTTGAACACCTGGCGAGTATAAATCCTTCGGCTTTTAAAGTCGCCTTGATTCTGGGTTCCCGTCTTGATACTGATAAACAAATGGATGTTCACGCCTATAGAGGATGGGGCAGGTTTGTTGGAAGGGATTCGGTTCATGTCGAGAAAGGGGATTATGAGAAAATCGTCCAAAGAATATTTAAAAAGTGTTCAAACTACTCCAAAGTGAACAGGGACGCGTTTCTTGAAGGCGCCGGAGAAGGTGTCTATTTTGCCCTTCAATCTTTTATGGGTGAAAAATGGCACCCGGCAAATGTTGTCAATTTGGATCAGATTTGGAATAATGTCCCTGGCGCCAACGATAGGGCGGCTATGATGAGAGGTGTAGGCAGAGGCATAGGCGCCACTTTTTTGCTGGCGGATCTATCGGGAGTTGAACCCGAACCGTCTTTCTGGGTAGGAGTTGGAAGGCAGATTCGCAGAAACGCGAAGGTTCAGCTTTTAAAGAACGATATGGCTATAGAAACCATTTTTTATTTTCCCAAGTACGCCATCCCCTGGGTATTGAAAGGGTGGAGAGACGAAGAGAAACTTGTTTTTCAAGGAGGGACCTGAAGATCGATAGAATAACACAACCTGGCGATATAAGAAAAATTACCCTTATTTATCCACCCTATGGGTCTGTGAAGAATGAACCCGGCATAAAGGCGGTGAAGGAAAACTATGGCGTTTTTCCTTCCCTTTCTCTAGCTTATGTCGGAGGTATTATTGAAAACCAGGGCGTGGCTTTGCAATTTATTGACGCCAACGCTCTTCAAATGACTTTGGAAGAGGTAATTCATCGGGTAAAGAAATTTCAACCCGACCTTATCGGCTACACAATTACAACTTACCTCTTCTACCAGACATTGGATTGGGTGAAAGCTATTCGCAATGCCACAGGGGCGCCTTCAATCCTGGGCGGCGTCCATATGGGTATCTATCCAAAAGAGACATTTACTCACGAAGAAATTGATTTTGGGGTTGTGGGAGAGGCGGAAGAGACCCTCCCGGAATTCATCAATGCTTATAACAACGGCCAGGACCTTGGGGATGTAAAGGGTCTGATCTGGAGAAAAAACGGCAATGTCATAGTAAATAAA
>CAYSHR010000141.1:0-7958 GCA_964430795.1 uncultured bacterium | reverse complement strand
TTCAATGAGATCGGGGTACACGATCCTCATTTCTCAACAATGGCCGGCATTGCCAATGATATTTGGGAAATGGGGATCGTGTACCCCGATCTCATTGAAAATCCTGGGACACCTAACAAGTACATCTCCCCGCTTTTTTAAAAAGCCCCCCTTAACTGAACGATTACAATTTCTTGACATTTCCATTCCACATTTGTTATTTCTGACAAAGCAACTAACGATATTTTTCGGATTTGCATATTGGAGGAGAACATGAACTGGAAGCGTCTTACGCTAATTTGTATTGTAATACTTGTCGCTGTTAGCCTTTTTGTCCCGGTAGTTGACGCAAAAAGCAAAGGCAAAGGTAAAGGTAAAAGCAAGAGTAAAGGAAAGAGCTCAAAAGGGACCAAAAGGTATTTCCAGGATCAACTGGTCCTGGTGGGCGCGGACCTGGGCCCAAATGTTTTTGGCGCTGTGCCCTTTGGCACCATCACATTGAACAAAGGTCTTGAAGATGAAGAAGAGGTAAATTTCAACGGTATAGGCGGATTGGGTTTTTATGGCGGCATTAACGGCCATCTTCACTTTGAGGGCTGGATTGTCCGTGGTGAGTTTGTATACAGCCAGCAGGACGGCACCTTCTCCTTTGAGGATAAAAACGATGACAATAAAGAGATCGAACATAACTTCAGGCTCAATAATATCAAGTTTGGGGTCGGTTTTGGAAAAAGCCTTGTAAAGCACAGAATCATTCACCCCTACCTTTTGGGCGTCCTCGATTATCATTACCTCGATTTCAGAAACACTGACCAGGAAGACGAAAAAGCAAAAGGAAGCGGACTTGGTATCGGTGGAATTCTTGGCCTTGACGCTAAAATTCCCAAGATGAATGGCCTGGTAGCCGGCGCCGGCGCCCGCCTGGACCTTATCTATACGGTTAACCCTCTAAAAATCGGGGATAATGAGATAACCATGGGATACATGCCCATCACCATTTTCCTTAAAGGCGGCTGGCTGTTTATGTAGCGAGAGAAAAAACGGGGATATATACTTGAAATATATCCCCGTTTTTTTATTATTCCAAAGCGGATTACCTCTATTCATAATAATATGTTAAACATGGCCAATATTTTAAAATCACTTCACTTTTTTAACAAATTTACCGAAACAGGTCTATAATAAGAAGAGTTGATCAACAAAAGATTGATGCCGGCCCATAGCCGTTTTTTCTCTCTTTTGCTGGACATTTACAATAGCGAGGTTATTTTTATTGTGAAAAATGATCTTTGTTGAATTGCGTCAATTTAGCTTTCAAGCTCTGCTATGGAGATAAATATGTTGTTTTCCGGAACATTTAGCAAACCAAAAACACTGCCTGTACTGCCTTTAAAAAACGCGGTCCTTTTCCCAGGGTCTATCGCGCCCATGGCTGTGGGAAGAAAATTCTCATTAAAAGCGGTGGAAGCCGCGGCCGGCGAGGATAATCTTATGGCGGTTTTTACCCAATATGATCCTGAAGAGGAGAACCCCAGCGGCGCTGACATTTATCATATTGGAACAGCAGCCAAAATCTTGAAAGTTGTGGACGAAAAAAGAGGAGGAAAAACCGTCCTTCTTCAAGGGTTGGCCCGGGTAAAAATCAAGAGATTTGAGCAATTAACCCCCTATATTCAGATTGAAGCTGAATACCCCGAAGAGGTTTCATTGGGAGAGATTGAAGAGGCCGCTCTGGCATCCAAACTCAAGGAGATGGCCAACCATGTCATAGCCGGTTCTTCCGACATTCCCCCTGAGGCAAGCCAGTTCATCGAGGAGATGAATGACGTGAGCGCGCTGACCGATTTAATTGCCGCGAACATGAAGCTGCCCCAGGATCAAAAGATGTCCATTCTCTCGACCCTGAATATAAAAGGGCGGGCAAAAAGAGTTATAAGCCACCTGACAAACGAGATGGAGATGATCCGCCTTAAAAAACAGATCGACTCTGAAGTCCGGGGCGAGATGGACAAGAATCAGAAAGAATATTTTCTCCGCAAGCAGATGGAGGCTATCAGAAAAGAGTTGGGGGAATCGGGGGACCCTGGGGATGACGTTGATGAATACAGGAAGATGCTCAAAGAAGCCAAACTTACCGATGAGGCCAAAAAAGCCGCGGAAAAAGAGATCGAGAAGCTTGTCAGGATACCGCCCTCAAGCCCTGAATACACTGTTTCGGTCAATTATCTCGATTGGATATTCGATCTTCCGTGGAAGAAATACACTGAAGTCGAACTCGATCTGAAAAGAGCTGAGAAGATTCTCGATGAGGACCACTACGGTCTTGACAAGGTAAAGAAAAGAATTCTGGAATTTCTCGCTGTGCTGAAACTCAAATCCGACATGAAAGGTCCCATCCTCTGCCTTATCGGTCCTCCGGGAGTTGGTAAAACCTCTCTTGGTAAATCCGTTGCCAGAGCCATGGGGCACAAATTCGTAAGAGTGAGCTTGGGCGGCATTCATGACGAGGCGGAAATTCGCGGCCACAGAAGAACCTATATAGGCTCCATGCCCGGCAGGATTCTCCAGGGCCTTAAAAAAGCCGGTCGAGGCAATCCGGTTTTTATGCTCGATGAGCTTGACAAGATCGGCGCGGACTTTCGAGGCGATCCTTCCAGCGCCCTGCTTGAAGTCCTGGACCCGGAACAGAACGACTCCTTCGCGGACAATTATCTAAATATCCCCTACGATCTTTCCAAGGTCCTTTTTATCGGCACGGCAAATATCTACGACACCATCCCAGGCCCCTTGAGGGACAGAATGGAGATCATCGACATACCCGGATACACCCAGGAAGAGAAGATGATAATCGCCAAGGATTATCTGATTAAAGAAGAGCTTGAAAACCACGGCCTGACCACTGAACAACTCCGGATCACTGACGGTGGCCTCAATAAGATCATCGATTCATACACCAGGGAATCGGGGGTCCGCAGCTTAAAACGCAACATCGCCGCTATCTGCAGGGGCGCGGCCAAACAGATCGCCTCCAACGAGGCGAAAAGCCTGGTTGCTGATAAAAAAGCCGTAAGGGTCATACTCGGCCCGGAAAAATTCTTTCCTGAGGTCGCCGAGGCCACATCAGTTCCAGGGGTAGCCACCGGCATGGCATGGACCGCCGCCGGAGGGGATATTCTCTTTATTGAAGCCACCATGATGAAAGGGAAAGGGCGGCTTATCCTTACAGGGCAGCTTGGCGACGTTATGAAGGAATCAGCCAAAGCCGCCATGTCATACATTCGCAGCAAGGCCGACCAGTTTGGCATAGATAATGAGATTTTTGAAAACTTTGATATCCATGTCCATATTCCCGCCGGAGCAATACCGAAAGATGGACCGAGCGCGGGAATCACCCTCCTGTCCGCCCTTGCCTCATTACTTACAGGGCGCAAAGTCTCGGGAGTAATGGCCATGACCGGCGAAGTTACCCTTAGAGGGCAGATACTCCCTGTGGGGGGCATCAAAGAGAAAATCCTCGCCGCGAAAAGAGCCGGAATCAAGGAAATCCTGCTGCCTGAAAAAAACAAAAAGGACCTGGAAGAGATACCCCCAAAGATCATAAAGGACATTGACCTGCGCTTTATCAGCCAGATCGACCAGGCTCTGGAAATGGCCCTTGAAAAAGGAACAAAAAAAGGCGCCGGCAATTAAACCAGCTCTTCCCTTTCAGTCAGGGCGCCAAGCGAGCCATCGCCTCACCGGTGGCTCTCCCCCCGTGTTTTCCTTGAAGGTGAACTCACCTTCGAGCCGTGCTTCAAGAGCCGGTGGCGCAAGTCTTTGCAATTTGCCTTGAGCGCTTTTTATCATCAGCCGCCATGTGGCATTTCTTATATTTTTTTCCGCTTCCGCACCAGCAGATATCATTTCTTTTCAGCTTGGGAATAGTTTCCGGTTCTCCCGTGCCAAAAAGTGTTTTGAAAAGTCCCAAGGGCTCACCTCCCTGTAATTTTATTTTTTTCTCCACCGGCTTATAGCACATACAACCATATTTGCGCAAATGCTGGAAAGGGAAAATATTGCCCAAAATGGCTAAGAGGAAAAAAGTGATTTTTATACTTTGTCTGGGGTTGCTTTTTCCCAACCTCTTTGATAGCTTCTAGCAAATTCACCATGGAAGCCCATCCCTGGCCTTTTTTTTAAGGAGAAAATGGTGCTTAGTATCGGCATCAGAGCAGAAGACAAGAATCAATGGGAAGCTCGGGCGCCTCTTGTCCCGGCCCATGTAAATATTCTCGTTGAAAAATTCGGTTTGGAAGTAACAATTCAGCCATCGGATATAAGGGCTTTTTCAGACAGGGAATTTGAAAAAGCCGGCGCGATGATTAACGAGGATATTTCCGGATGCGATCTGGTTTTAGCGGTTAAGGAAATTCCAAAAGAGCTGTTTTCGCCAAACAAAAGCTATCTCTTTTTCTCCCATACAATTAAAGGGCAGCTCGAAAACATGCCTATGCTCAAAAAATTGATGGAGAAAAAATGTCAGCTTATCGACTATGAGAAGATCACGGATTCTAAAAACAATCGCCTTATCTTTTTTGGCCGTCACGCCGGTCTTGTGGGGATGATAAACACCCTCTGGGCTTTGGGCCGCAGGCTTTTGAGCCAGGGGATAAAATCGCCCTTTTCAAAAATAGAGCAGGCTATTGAATACAAGGCCCTGGATGACGCGAAAAAAGCCGTTTCTCTGGCCGGCGAAGAGCTTAGGGAAATGGGTTTGTCAGAAAAATTAGGCGCTTTGGTTTTCGGATTCACAGGGTATGGAAATGTGAGCAACGGCGCCCTGGAAATCTTTGACCTGCTGCCCTTTATTGATATCGCCCCCAAAGAGCTCTTGTCCGACGATTTCGAAAAGGAGCTTAAAGGACGAATAGGCAAGGTTGTCTTTATGGAAAAAGATATGTTTTGCCCAAAAGATAAATCAGCGAATTTTGAATTACAGGATTATTTCGACCATCCGGAAAAATATGAATCGCGTTTTGAGAAGTATATTGAAAAACTGGCTGTTCTGGTAAACGCCATTTACTGGGACAAACCATATCCTCGCCTTGTAACAAAGAAATATCTCTTTGACGCGATTAAAAAGGGCGCTCTTAATTTGCGGGTAATCGGGGATATTACCTGCGATACGGAAGGGTCGATTCAGTGTAATCTTGGTTCTACCGATTCGGGCAACCCGGTTTACGTTTATGACCCGATTAATGATAAAGCCGTTTATGGTGTTAAAGGCGCCGGACCGGTGGTCCTTGCCACAGACAATCTGCCTTGTGAACTTGGCAGAGAATCATCAGAGGCGTTCTCGGAAGTTCTTATAAAATTTATACCTGAAATCGCAAAGGGCGACTTTACCGGTTCCTTTGAAAACAGCGGTTTGCCCAACGAGATAAAAAGAGCTGTGATTCTCTGGCATGGCAAGTTGACCAAGGACTTTTTATACCTTAATGAACATGTTGACCCTTGTAACGAAAAATAGATGGAGAGCGATCAATGGCCGGCGAAAAGAAGATTCTTGTTTTAGGCGCGGGGCTGGTGGCGGCGCCTCTTGTAAAATATCTGGCTGGTCGCGGCTATAAAATCACCCTTGCCAACAGGACATTTTCAAAAGCCGTTGACATGGCAAGGGGAATGGACAATGTCCTTGCCGTTGGCGCGGATATACTGGATCCGGAAACTTTAAGAGAGCTTGTTCCGGATAATGATGTGGTGGTAAGCCTTGTGCCCCATGTTCATCATTTAATTGTCGCTAAAGTCTGCCTTGAGTTTAAAAAACATATGGTGACAACATCATATGTAAAGGACGATATCAAGGTTCTTGAAAACCAGGTAAAAGCCGCGGGGCTTACATTTTTGAATGAACTTGGCCTGGACCCGGGCATCGACCATATGTCCGCCATGAAAATTATCGACTGCGTAAAGGAAAAAGGCGGGCAAATTCTGGACTTTTCCTCGAGTACCGGAGGACTGCCCGCTCCTGACGCAAATGACAATCCCCTGGGGTACAAAATATCCTGGTCGCCAAGAGGAGTTGTTCTGGCCGGGACAAATAACGGTCGATACCTGGCCAATGGTGAAATTGTGGATGTGCCCTCCAATGAGCTTTTTGCCCGAACCCGGCCCCTCCATATTGACGTTGACAATCTCGGGGATTTCGAGGTTTATACAAACAGGGATTGCATCGGGTATATTGACCTGTATGGATTGGATGGCGTGGAAAATATGTTCAGAGGGACTATTCGCAACCTGGGATGGTGCCCGCTATGGCATCTGCTGGGCCAGACAGGATATCTGGACTTGACAGAGAGGGGCGATCTCTCGGATATTACATTCGCTCAACTTTATGAGACTCTCCGCAAAAAAGCCAAAGTGGAAAAACCATTCGATGAAAAAACTACTGACGATGTTCTTGAAAAAATGAAATGGCTGGGGCTTTTTTCAAAGCAGAACATTCCAAAGGGAACGACAACCTATCTCGACGCTTTGACTTGCCTGTTCGAGGATAAGCTCAAATATAAAAAGGGCGAACGGGACATGATCGTCATGGAACATAAATTCAGGATAAAATACCCGGACAGAACCGAAACATTATATTCCACACTTGTGGACTACGGTATTCCAGGTGGAGATTCCTCAATGGCGAGAACCGTGGCTCTGCCCGCCGCCATAGGGGTTGATCTGATGCTAAAAGGAAAAATCGCTCTTACCGGCGTTTTGACTCCTACAAAGAAAGAAATTTATGAACCTGTTTTGGCCGAATTGGAAGAGGCCGGAGTCAGGTTTGTCGAGAAAATAAAAACGGAGGTTCTGTAAATGGCTTTTCAAGGAGTTGACTTTTATCAAATGGATGACATGCTCTCTTCTGAAGAAAGGCTCGTCAGGGATACTGTAAGAAAGTTTGTTGACAATGACGTGCTCCCTATTATTGACGACTACTTTGATCGTCACGAATTTCCAAATCAGTTGGTTTCAAAAATGGCGGATATCGGCCTCTTTGGGCCAATGACCAGCCCCAAGTACGGCGGCGCCGGCGCCTCTTATGTAATTTACGGCCTTATGATGATGGAGCTTGAGAGAGGGGACTCGGGAATCAGGTCTTTCTCTTCGGTACAATCCTCCCTTGTCATGTACCCCATAGAGGAATTCGGCTCGGAAGAACAGAAACTGCGGTGGCTTCCGGATATGGCCACGGGTAAAGCTATCGGCTGCTTCGGCCTTACCGAGCCCGACTTTGGGTCGAATCCCTCAGGCTTGGTTACAAAGGCGAAAAAGGACGGCGATTCCTGGATACTTAACGGCGCGAAAATGTGGATCACCAACGGCACAATCGCCGATGTGGCTGTGGTCTGGGCCAAAACCGATGAAGGCATAAGAGGATTCCTGGTTGAAAAAGGAACCCCCGGTTTTACGGCTCCTGAGATAAAAAAGAAGATGTCTCTTCGCGCTTCCATTACCAGTGAACTGATTTTTGAGGATTGCAGGATTCCGGCCCAAAACATTCTGCCCGGGTCTGTTGTGGGAATCAAGGCGCCTCTTATGTGTCTTAACAAAGCACGATACGGAATCGCCTGGGGCGGTGTCGGCGCGGGAATGGCCTGCTATGACGCCTCTGTGAAATACGCCAAGGAGAGAGTTCAGTTTTCAAAACCCATAGCGGCGTATCAACTGGTTCAGGCAAAGCTTACATGGATGCTCACAGAAATTACCAAGGCCCAGCTTCTCTCCCTGCAATGCGGCCGGCTATTTGACCAGGGAAAGGGCAAACACTACCACGTCTCCATGGCGAAAATGAATAACGTATCCAAAGGGCTTGAGATTTCCAGGGTTGCCAGGGATATACACGGCGCCAACGGCATAACTCTCGAGTACGCCCCCATCAGACATATGAACAATCTGGAATCAGTAAATACTTACGAGGGCACAGAGGATATTCACAAGCTGATCATTGG
>CAYSHR010000140.1:0-7974 GCA_964430795.1 uncultured bacterium | reverse complement strand
GTTCTTACTCACATTCTTATCAATTGCACTAAAGGTATTTCTTGGCAAATATGAAAAGAAGGGGATGAAACCGAATTTGGGGGAAAACATTGTTTGTCTTGTTCTGTTTTTCTCTATTATCACATTCTCCTTTTTTAAAGCCGACATGGGGATTATTAGCTCAAAGAAGATCATCAAAAAAACCCTCTCAGCCACAAAGGAGACAAAGCACTTCAATATTCACTACCCCCCTGATGGCGCCATTGCCCTGCAGATGGATTTTATTGCCGCCGAACATGAATTTCGGTATCACCAGATCACATCTGAATTGAAAATCGATTACTCCGAAAAGATTGATTCATATATTTATCTTACGGACAGGCAGAAAAAATTTCTGCAGGGCGCCGGTAAAACCATGTACGCCGACGTTTCCAACTCCGCCATACATATGAGTTACAGGCCCTTTCCACATCGAGTGCTTAAGCATGAGCTTACTCATATAGTTACATCGGTATGGGGTATGCCCTACTTTGGCTGGTCCATTAATGTGGGGTTAACAGAGGGGCTGGCCGTTACCAGGGAAGGCTATAGGAAAGATGGCGCCATACACGGTTGGGCGGCCGCTATGAAAAGACTGGAAAAACTGCCTGATATAGTTGATATCATGGGTCCTGTGGGTTTCTGGACAAAAACAGGTTCCAGAGCATATCTGGCGGCGGGAAGTTTCTCTTTGTGGCTTATTGAAACCCAAGGACTTGAGAAATATAAGAATGCTTATAAATGGGGACAAATTGAGTCTACTTACGGCGCCGGCCTTGATGAACTTGGCGACGATTGGCTCGCCTTTCTTGATGGCGTCGAGGTTTCTGAAACTCTTATGTCCCAAGCTCGACATAGATTCACAAGGCGGAGCCTTTTTGAGCAGAAATGCGTAAGGGAAGTTGAACGGCTTTTGGAATTGGGTGAAAAGGAGAATAGTAAAGGTCGTTTTCACAAGGGGATTAAGCTTTTTTCAAAAGCCGAAGAATTCGCTTTTACGAATCCATATGTATCCATGGGGCTGCTGAATTCATATATGGGCGCGGGATATTTTGACAAAGCTTATAGTGTTGCGAATGAAATTGTGAATAGTCAAGGTGGGCAGGATGTCCTGAATCCGGATTATATAGGCTCTTTTTCACCGTTGCCGGTTATTAAGGCAATGAATGAAATGGCTCTTATTGATTGGCGAAAGGGGAATATGTCCCAGGCAAAAGAGTTTTTTGAGAAAATCTTGAATTCTAATTACAGAGACGATTACTCAAGGTTCGCGCACTGCTGTATCACAGCCCTGGAGGATCCGGAAATCGAGCCCTTTATCAGGGAGTATTTCGCTTCTGACTCTTTGAAAACAGCCAGAATCTATTACCTTACAAGGGCGGTTCAACTTTATCCTGAAAAAGTAATACCCCGTTATCTGCTTGCCATAAGACTTTTTAACGACCGGGAATATTTTTCCGCTACATCACATTTCCTTCAGGTGCTGGGCAATAAGGATATTAATCCACTGATAAGGAGGAAAACCCTTAATCAATTGGCCAGGTCTCTCTTTTTTCAAAAACGATTTGATGAATCCATAATCATATTTCATATTCTCCAAAAGGAGCAGCTTACTGTTGGGGGGGAAATGAATGTTATGGATTGGATAGAGCGAGGCCAATTCACGAAGAAGTTTTTTAAAGAAAAACAGAACTGATTCTTTGCCGGAAAAAGATTACGTTTTTTCCTCCATAAGTAATTCTCAGCAGCCTACTGCGGGTGAAAGCCAATCGCGTTCAGATATGGAGAATTCACTGAAAAAAGATGCTCAGCTACGCCGAAATCCTCATTTGCCTTGGATAGCCACTTGGACACAAGTTCACGTATCACTTCTTCAGGCGGCCTCATAGATGATTTTCCCATATTTATTGGCTGGGTAGGCCATTCCGCCTCAGAGCCAGATTATATACTCGTACGTACTTCCTTACCTGCTTTGTCCAGGAGTAGTCTTTTGCCATGGCGTTTTTTCTTATTTTTTCCAGCCATTTGTCGTTTTGAAAGATATCAAAGGATTTCGCAATGGACTTTAACAAGCTTTCAGCCAGGTCCTCGGCGAATTTGAAGCCGTTTCCCCTGCCTGACTTGGGGAAAAATTCCGAAACCGTATCATCAAGACCGCCCACCGCCCGCACAATTGGGGGCGTGGCGTATTTCAGGCTGTACATCTGAGTAAGACCGCAAGGCTCAAACCTGCTGGGCATGAGAAAAAAGTCGGACCCCGCCACGATTTTGTGAGCTAAAACATCGTCAAAAACGGTTCTTACTCCTATTTTTCCTGGAAACCGCTTTTCAATATCTAATAGACTGTTAATGATTTTTTTATCTCCCTGGCCAAGAATAACTAAGTGCCCTCCGTGGGCAAAGATATCAGGCGCCACATCTACCACAAGGTCAAGGCCTTTCTGTTGAGTAAGTCTGGAGACCATGCCAAATACCGGCCCTTTTTTCGCCTTGGCCGAGAGATTGAATTGGGCGATAATTTCCTCTTTGCAAACTCCTTTTCCGGCAAGGTCATCAGGGCTGAAATTTTGGGGGATATTTTTATCGGTAACCGGGTTCCAGACCGAATAATCCATGCCGTTTACGATTCCAAAAAGATCCGATTCCCGTGATTTTAAAATCGTCTCCATGCCAAAGCCAAATTCCTTCGACCGTATCTCCACAGCGTACTTCCGGCTTACCGTTGTCACCAGATCGGAAAAAGCGATGCCCCCTTTTAGCAAGGAAATCTTGTCAAAGAAATGCACGCCATTTTCGTTGTACGACTCGTTGGGCAATCCAAACAAAGGGAGCTTTTCTTTTTCAAAAAGCCCCTGAAAGGCCAGGTTATGAATGGTGAAGATTGTGGCTGTTTTTTTAAAAAAAGGGTCATTGTCCAAATGAACAAGGGCGGGCAGAAGCCCTGCTTGCCAATCATGGGCATGAATAATATGGGGACGGTATTTAACCTTCTTCAAATACTCAATAATGGCTTGTGAGAAAAAACCGAATCTCAAATCATTATCCGGGAAATCAGAGCTCTTTTTTGAGTCAAAATATAGTTCATCCCTATAATAAAGCTCATGGTTTTCCAGGCAGACGACCTTTAAGTTTTTATTCGCTTTGATGTTGTAAAAATTGCCTCTGGTCTTATTCTCTCCCATCATTACTTCTATCTCGACTTTGGATTCGGCCATAGGTTTGTATTTTTCTTTGATGCCCTTGTAATATGGCAGAAAAACCGTCACCTCATGCCCGGCGTTGGCCAGCGCTCTGGATAGCCCGCCAATTACGTCCCCCAATCCACCGGTTTTTACATAGGGATCACATTCGCCCGCGGCCATTACAATTTTTTTTCTCATCTAATTCATCCGGAGTCAAATCCGGCTCATGCCGGTGTTATTGGAAATATTACACTCGGATTCCAGATGTTATATCAGAATTTTTCTGTTTCGTATAAGAAAACTGGATTTGACAAACTGCTCAGGGTGGGCGACAAATTTGTATGTTTGGGGACATTATGGGATAGACAATTGGTGTGTGTGAGCTTTTTAATATCAAATCAAACATTTAGATGTTAAATAATTCGCGAAAAAAATTCCCGGACCGCAAAAAAACATTTTGAATATTTGAAATCTTCATATTTGTCCAACACCCGAATTGCTATCCTTTAAGTAATCGTTCAGTGACAAGGGAGCAAGGTGGCGGGGTTTGAGATCGGGGGACATGACCCTATTTCTCAACAATGGCCTGCATTGTCAATGATATTAAGGAAATGGGGATCGTGTACCCCGATCTCAATATGAAAACCTGGGGACACGTAACAAGTACATGTCCCCGCTTTTCCCAAAAGCCCCCTTGTAACTGAACGATTACTCCTTTAATATAAAAACGGTTTACAATCAGTTTCAAGTTTGCTAATCTTTTTTCGGTAGAAGTGTGGAAAAATAATTTTGGTGCGTTTTTAGCATCTTAACGCGCTTTTAGATGGTATGACAAAAGCGTAAAAATATCTATTGAGGTAGGAGGACCTTTTCAATGAAATTATCTAGAATGGGCAAGCTTTTTTGGCTGCTGATCGCGGTTATGGTTTTTATCTTTACCGTGGGGCCGGCCATGGCTCAGACGCCCCCACCGGAAAAACGCACAGTATATGTTATCGGTAATCTTGATGGCGCCTTCAGTTTTCCCATCATAGCGTATATTGTTGTTGATCAGGATATTTACCTTGCCGACACCTGGTCGGCGACAATGCACAACCTTGGTCCTGTCGGCCTTGCTGTTGATGAGAATAACGAGAACCTCTTTGTCTCATATGAGAGCTTTAACGGCGTTGAGGTATTTGACGCGCGGGACGCCACTCCATTAGGCACCATCACCTTGTGGGGTACTGATGACCTTGCCGGTATGGTTGTCCATCAGGATCGGGGCCATCTCTATGTTGTTGATCGTCGAGAGAAAAGTGTATTTCTTTTTGATACAACTACTTTTACTCCAGTTGACCAATGGATTCTTCCCACAGGCAACGGTGCCTGGGGCATTGACCTGATGGGCGACTGGCTCTTTGTAACCGACATGAGCGGCACTGTTCGCTATTACGATATCGACACTCACCAGGAGGTTGGAAACTTCACCCTGAGCTACGGCGTTACAGGCATTGCGGTTACCGATTATCCTGAGCCTCTTATTTTCTGCCAGGGGCACGACGGTGGTAGCGGAATCAGCCCATATTTCATCAAATACGCCTTAAATACCGGAATCGAGGAACTTTTACCTACCGGCAATCATCCCAAGGGCGTTACCATCAATCCAGCAACCGAACTTGGTTACTCGGTGGCGGACAACAGAGTCCACGTCATTGATACGGCAAACATGGTCATCCTCCAGACAAAGCAACTCAATTACTCCTGGAACCCCACTGATACCCTGGCGACATTTATTCCCTTTGGCGGCACAGTACAGAAAACATGCACCACTCATCCCGCTGGTAAAATAATGAAGGGCGACACGGTAACATTCAATATCGCCATTCAGAACCGCCATGCTTTGGCCATTCACGTTCTGCCTCTGAGCGATAGCTATGACCACACCCAACTTACCTATGAATCAGCTACATTGGTGGACACGGGCGCGGCCCTTACCCCTTCAGGGAGCAGTCCCGGATATCTTGAGTTTGCCGACCTGATTGTTGACCGCGGCAGCGATCTGCCAACAGGTGAATTCAGCAATGTTGAGATAACCTTCACAGCCATTGAAGATTGTGATGACGTTCTCGAAGGCGTTAACACCGCGATGATCTTTGACGTGGAAGATGTGGAGGGCACGAGCCTCCCTGACGCTTCAGGCCAGTTCGATTATGAAATCGATTGCAATTGCAAGACCAACCTGGACTGTGATGACGGCGTTTTCTGCAACGGGCAGGAAATTTGTCTGGCCACAGGCGACTGCGAATCTCCAGGCAATCCATGCCCTCTGGATGACGGCCTCTGGTGCAATGGCGATGAAACCGCTGATTGTGACGAAGACCTTGATGAGTGCGGCCACGAAAACGTCCCCTGCGAAGATGACGGTCTCTGGTGCAATGGCACTGAAGTTTGTAACGAAGATACTGATAGCTGTACAAACAGCGGCCCGCCCTGCGACGATGACGGCCAGTTCTGCAATGGAGACGAGACCTGTAATGACAACACCGACCAGTGTGATCACTCGGGCAATCCTTGCCCACCGAGTGAGGAATGCAATGAAACAACCGATGCGTGCGACGCGACTGATTTGACTGATGATGATGATACAGGTGATCCTAAAGAAGAGGACTTATGGCCAAAAGGCAAGGTCACCGGTGGTTGCTGCGGTTGTGAATAATATCAGGCTTTAGGTCTGTAAAAATGTATTAATTTTTCGGGGTCTTCTTTTTGGAGGACCTCGTTTTACTTGTAAGATAATTTATTTTGCCCGGAATTTAGGAGAATGTTGTGAACTGGAAAATTTTAGAAAAAAAGAATTATGGTTTTTTAGCGGCAATGGTTTGTCTGGCTTTTGTTCTATCAGCCATTCGGCCCATTATGGCAAACGCTCAGGCGCCGCCTCCTGAAAAACGAACTGTTTTTGTTATCGGACATATTAACGCCATATTCAATTTCCCTCTCATGGCCTGGGTTATTGTTGATGATGATATTTTTCTGGCAGAGACATGGAACTCGATAAACAGAGACGGCGGGCCGGTGGGCCTGGCTGTGGATGAGAACAATGAAAACCTTTTCGTGTCATACGAATTTGGCGATACAATCGAGGTTTTTGACGCCAGGGACGCCACACCCCTTGGAAGCATTACCTTATGGGGAACCTCGGACCTTGCCGGCATGGTGGTGCATCAGGATAGAGGGCATCTCTATGTTGTTGACCGGGCAACACCCAACGTTTTTGTTTTTGACACCACAACCTTCGCCCCTGTTGACCAGTGGATTCTGCCTACGGGAAATGGAGCGTGGGGCATTGATCTTCTTGGCGATCAACTTTTTGTCGCTGACGGATCCTTTGTTGTTCGTTACTATGATATCGATACCCACCTGGAAGCCGGAAGCATGAATCAGACTCTGCCCGCCGTTTCCATCGCTGTTACCGACTATCCTGAAAACCTGGTTTATACCGCGGCGATAAACGCGGCCAGCAGTCCGTTTTTAAACAAGTATTACATGACAAGCGGAGTTGAGGAGAGGGTGACTGTTGGAAATAAAGTAAAAGGCGTCACCATCAATCCGGCTCTTGAGCTTGCCTATGTTGTGGCTGACAATAAAATTCATGTTGTGGATTCAGACGCCATGGCTGTTCTTTACACCAAGAACTTGAATTTTACCTGGTCGCCGACAGACACTCTGGCCACCTTTATTCCCTTTGGCGGCACAGTACAGAAGACCTGCACATCTCATCCAAACGGAAAATTTCGCAAGGACGAAACCGCTGTTTTTGAAGTCGCTATTCAAAACCGCCACCCGCTGCCCATACATGAAATGAAAGTACAGGATGTTTATGATAATACCCAGCTTCATTTTGTCTCCTCAAATCCCCCTGCCGATGACTCTAATGACGATGGGCAGATCGACTGGGCTGATATCATCTCCCAGGTCGGCGCGGATCTGGATACCGGTGAGTGGCTGACCATAGAGGTTACCTTTGACGTTATCGAGGAGTGCGTGGATATCCTTGAGGGAGTCAATACAGCCACTATGTATGATGTTAAGGATACCGAAGGCACAGCTCTGCCGGATGCTACAGGGCAATTCGAATATCAGATCGATTGTAATTGTAAAACGAATCTGGATTGCGATGACAGCGTTTTTTGCAACGGTTCTGAAATATGTCTTGCTGACGGCACATGCGAGTCGCCGGGAAATCCATGCCCATTGGATGACGGCCTTTATTGCAACGGAACCGAGACCGCTGATTGCGATGAAGCTCTGGATGAATGTGGCCATGAAAATGTTCCTTGTGAGGATGACAACCTGTGGTGCAATGGAACCGAAGTCTGCAATGAGGACACAGATTCCTGCACTGACAGCGGACCGCCTTGTTCAGATGACGGTCAGTTCTGCAATGGCGAAGAGAGCTGCGACGAGAACAGCGACGCCTGTGTCAGTTCCGGTGATCCATGCAATCCAGGCCAGGAATGCAACGAGAGCACCGATTCATGCGACGCCACGGATGTGACCGACGATGATGACGACGATGGCGGCGAGCCAACGCCATTGTGGCCCGAAGGAAAAGTCACCGGCGGTTGTTGCGGCTGTGATGAATAAGTTCGAAACAACAGGAGTTTAGGATTGAGAAAAAACTTTGTTCTTCTTGTTCTATTCTTTCTCTCTTCTGCCTTTTTTTTTGGATGAGGCCTGGATGATGATTAGGTTGAGGTCCAATACTCTCCTTTGGTGGATATTGTCATTA
>CAYSHR010000139.1:0-8000 GCA_964430795.1 uncultured bacterium | reverse complement strand
AAGAGATCAGTAAGCTTGATGGTTTTGGCGTCTCGTCGGCCATAACGGTTTCTTTTGACAAGTCCCTTGCCCTGGCTACCATCACCAATGACAATATCTATATTATTAACATCCAGAAAGACTCACCCAGGTTTGGCGAGCGCCACATGATCGATTTTGAAAACGAGTTCCTTCCCTATGATCTTGAGAAACCCGAGTCCTTTTACGCCAATGACAAAAACGCGGAGAACGTCAACCTTCTTTTAGGTATGAACAACAGGGTACAATGGTATGAGGATGAGACAAACACCATTCTCATGCGCCCTCTAACTCCCCTGGCCGAGAGTTCCAAATACGCTGTTGTTCTTACAAGAAATCTTTTGGGGATGGACAGCGCCCCAGTTCGCCCACCGGATGATTTCGATTATATTACATTTCCAAATATGCTCCATGAGACAGAGACCGCTGTAAATTACCTGACAGGAGAAATGGGAGTCGATCTTTCGGACATCGCCTTTGTATGGAGCTTTACAACCCAAACCATTGCCAAACCTCTGGAGACTCTCAGAAGCGGTATTCGGGGAGAAGGGCCTTTTGCTTATCTGGCGGCTGAGTTCCCCCCCCAAATTTCCGTTATTCACAAATTCGGCGTCGAAACGGATCAGGAAGAGGATGAGTATGTTTTAGGGGGCGATTTTTTTACCAGATTGTTTTCTGTAATCGATCCCCTTATGGGCGAGGGTAGTTTTCCCCTTAACGAAATGTTAAACATGGACAATGTGGACTATATAGTTTCAGGTTCCTACACAACCCCATATTTTCTTGGCAACGATGAGGGGTATTTTATCTGGAACTGGGAAACCGGCGACGCTGAATATGGCGAGGAGGAAGTAACCTTTTTCATTTCAGTGCCGAAGCCCACAGAGGCAAACGGGTATGCCCAGCCTCCTTATCCGGTGACGTTTTTTCAGCACGCCAACATAAGAAACAGGCTTGATTCATGGGCTCTTGCCGACGCTCTTGCCAAAAAAGGCATAGCCACTATTGGAATCGACGCCGCGGAGCATGGTCCGGAGTTGTATCTGTTTGGCATAGCGGTTGTTCTACAAGGGCTCATACCTCCACCCCAGGGGATAGCGGAACTTGGAATTGATCTGGTTTTGAAAATACTTACAAAGTTGATGTACCCAAGTTACACCACCAAGGGGCTTACCACCCAGGAGCTTTACGACCAGCTTTTCGCGAAAGGCACTTTTTTTGGAACAGCCCTTCTTGGCCGATCCAAGGACGAGGATGGCGACGGAATAATTGAAGGCGGGAACTCATTTTATTCCGCTGATATTTTCAGAACAAAAGCCATAACCATGCAGACCCTGGTGGACCTTTTCCTCGGCGTAAAAGTGGTTCAGAACCTCTGCACCGACTGGAACGGTGATGAAATATTATCGAGAGAGGAAGGCGACTTTAACCAGGATGGCGTCTGTGATGTGGGGGGCAAATATGATGATGGAGTGGCCAGACCCGTGAGGTTCGCGGGCATGAGCCTTGGGTCCATTATCGGTGCATCCTTTGTCGCTCTTGAAAAGGAAATCAATACCGCGGTGCTTAATGTACCCGGCGGGATACTCACCGACATTCTCCAGCGAAACAAGATTCCAAATGTTAACGAAGCCATTCGAAAAGACCTCCTTGGTCCTTTGGTTGTTGGGCGCCTTACACCTGAAGGTCGGACCGCCCTTACTTTCAACATGGACTCGATGGAAAATTATTTCGCCATGATTGATGTTTATCCCAACGCCAGGGTGGTTCTGACCAATCTTGACACTGAGGATACAAGATGGAAAACCACTGATGAAAATGGAAACTTCGCAATAAGCATCGCCTCTGATGTTGGCGATTGGCTGGGATTGCAGATTGTAACCGAGAGTGGAAAAGTTGTTGAGAACCTCACATGGGCTCAGGAATTCAGAGGACTTGGAGTAGAAAGAAATACTCCTGTTGCCAGGGCTTTTGTAGAAACGGCTCAATGGGGAATAGATGGGGTTGATCCCATTAATTTCGCGCCCTATTTTACTCTCCATCCAAGACCGGGCAACTCCCCGAAGAGGGTTCTTATGCAGTTGTGCATGCCTGACACAGCGGTTCCCACATCAGCGGGTCTTGCCCTTGCCAGGGCAGCGGGTTTTATAGACTTGGAGCGGCAAACAAGACTCAAGGAGCTTGGAATTTTCGATTTTGGCTACTCGCTATTTGTAGAAGCCAATCTGCCGGTGCAGAGCCGCAGTGAATCCGGCTGGCGAATACATCCGGGCGCCCATCATGAATATATGCTGGCGCCGCGACCATATGAAAACGCCATGATGTACAGCTTTGTCGCCAAAGAACAGGCCGCTATATTTCTCGCCACTGACGGCGGCTGGATCGAGGATAATGTCAATGTGATGGTTCCCCCGGAGTTTTTATTTGACGGGTATTAGAGCAAGGTATCGGGTCCGGGGTAAAAGGGCTGGTAAGGCCGAAGATTTTCGATGATGCGGGCACGGCATGCCGTGCCCCTACGAGGGATGACCTTCTATGTCCTGGTGCGACAGGTTTCTATCCATGAGAAATGTGCCGTCGGGTTATTGTTGCCGGTGGCACACCGGCGTGGGTCACCAGCGAGCCGCTGGCGCCAAAAAGCCTGCCCACGTTTGATAAGTGACGAATGACAGATGACGAGTATTTCAAAGGAGGAATTGAGGATGAAAAGAGTTGCCGGCTTTCTTTTTATGTCTTTCATTCTTTTGTCTCTTTTTTCCTGTGGTCCGGGAGAAACAGGAGAAGAGGATAAAGCTCTCCCGCGTCAGGTTTTTAACGAGTCTTTTGATTCGGCTGATTCGGTGGAACTCCACAATGGAATTCTGGTTGGAGAGACCGGAAAAGCTTTTACGCCCGGTTTTGAAGGCGCCGGATATTGGCTTGGCGACGGCAACAGGCTAATCTATCCGGCCTCGGGAATAATTCACCCCGAGCATGGCTCTATTGAATTTTGGATCTGCCCTAAAAATAGATGGCATGATGGTCAAACCCGCCAGATATTAGCCGTTGGTTCCATGACCGCGTTTTCCATTGTCAAGGCCGGTGATTCAGATGAACTGAGGGTCACTCTTCATGGCAAGAGCATTGATTTTTATGAAGAGGAACCCTTTTTAGGGCGTACTTATAAACATCAGTGGCGATCAGGATGGAACCATGTCGCGGTGACGTGGAGAAACCTTGGCTCCGGACCAGCGGGCGAGATGGTTTTAATTATAAATGGCGAAGTTAGAAACCAGATGGTTGCCAAGCTTCCCAGGATAGACAACCACGACCCCCTTATTATCGGCGAGCTTGAAACAGGAAAAGCCGCGGACGCAATTATTGATGAGCTTAAGATATATAATTACTCCAAGCCCTATTGGGAATACACGAATGTTACGGCGGGGTATGAACTGGCGCCTTCCTATCAGTTGGAGGTATACCCGACTCTCCATCCTCCGGGAGTGCTTTTCGGCCAGGGGTTTGCCATAAATTCCGAGACAAAAATAATTGTGGGTGACGGCGTTTTTGACCAGATGGCTTTTGCTCTTAGCGCGTTGAATGACGCTATTGAACAAACTTATGGTTTCAGGTGTGAAACAGGCCGGGCCAGTGAATTTTTCAGCAGAGACAACTTTATTGCCATTGGCACAAGCTCGAACAACAATCTGCTGAACATCATTCTGGGTGAATATAAAATCCCCGCCAATGAGAAAAACCCCGGCCCTGACGGATACATCCTCGAGGTTGTAAAGGACGGGATTGTCATTGCCGGCGGAGATTATGGCGGAAGCATAAAAGGGCTCCTTACCCTTGCTCAATTGATCCGCCAGCATTTCGAAGGTTATTTTCCAGGGTATCTTATTGTTGATTATCCTGACATGCCCTATAGAGGAACCGAGGTTATGGAGGGCGATCTTCTTACAAATGAATTGAAAACAAGGCTGCTCTATTTTAAAGCCATGGGTCTTTCCCACGTAGTCTTTAACACCGACGCTTATTTTGATCTTGATGACGAACTTATCGCCGGGCGAATTAACGCCACTTTTGATTTTGCCGGGTCGGTGGGTCTTGATCCTGTGCCCCTGATTAACGGATACAGCCACAGCGCCAAGATAATCGAGAAATGCGCGGACGTGGGCATTGACTGCTCCGAGGATGGCGCGGAGCAGACCTATACGCCGGCTGAACCATATGTCTATGAAGTTCTTACAAAGGCTATTAACAACACGATTACTCTTCTTGAGCCTGATTATATTCATATTGGCCATGATGAAATCAGGGTGTTCAACAAGGACGACCGCACCATCGCCCTGGGTTTGTCTCCGGCGGAGCTTTATCAAAACGATATGAATCGCATTATTGACATCATTCACGCCAGAGACGGCGGCATCCAGGTGATGGCCTGGTTTGATATGCTCAATCCTCTTCATCATGGAATGTTATTGGCAGAAAACGCTCCCGGTTCTGACGAGCCGCCTCCGGCCCTGAGAACCATCGCCTCCAGAGAGGTTATCTGGTGCCCTTATATGGACGGGAGTATTGATCAGGCTCTCCAGGAATTTTATCCCCTGCTGACTCTTATGGAACTAAACCAGGGAATGTTTGGTCAATATGTGACAGGTCCTACAAAAACCGACATGATAGGGGCCTATTGGTGGATAATATACGGTGAGGAATACAAGGCCATAGGTTTTTTAAACAGGGTTATGGTAAAGGAGGAACTTTCTTCTGAAAAATGGTTTTCCCTGCCTGTAGCCGCGGAATTCGCCTGGTCCCTCTATACTCCCTTTGAAAGGGAAGAGGTCTGGTACGACTATGCGGACAACAACGAAACCTACGGCGGATTATTGTGATGAAAAAATCTGTTTTCGCGATAATAATATTAATCCTATTCTCCATTGTCGCGGAGGGTTGTGACAGGCGGAATCCAGGGAACTACTACCCTCTCGAGGTGGGAAACAGGTGGACCTTTACAACCACGGACCTAAGCACCAATTCCACAAGAAAAGATGTTGAGCTTATTATTTCCAGAGAAGGGCAGTGTTATAAATTTGAAAAGGGAGAAAAGCTGACAATAGTGCAGGGCTCGG
Source organism: uncultured bacterium (assembly GCA_964430795.1). GTDB lineage: Bacteria > Lernaellota > Lernaellaia > JACKCT01 > CAYSHR01 > CAYSHR01. The sequence goes on along the minus strand of CAYSHR010000139.1, from coordinate 2,871 downwards.
GAATTGTTAACAAGAACGGCATCTCCATATTGAGGCCAAATATGAAGCCGGGCTATAAGTGGTATGAATTCAGCAACACCCTTACAGTCTCCCAGATAAATCAGCCATATACAGTTCCCGCCGGAACCTTTAATCAGACCCTGGAGATTACCTGGAAAATATCAAGGCCGGATAAAGATGACGCCACACAAAAATATACCGATGTTATTATTCAAAGATACGCCAAGGGCATTGGCCCCATCTATTACTACTACAAAGTGATTCGTCCCGACGGCGAAACAGTGGAAGTCATAAAAAGCGTTCTTGAAAAGTTTGACAATGTCCGGCGAAGCCAGTGACGGATATCCCCCACCAAGGAATAACTTTGTCCTTTGAAATCCCCAAAGGGTCAATGGGAAATTGTTTTTGTAATTGAGGGGAAAGCAGAGCTGTTGATACGGTTTCTATTGGTTGAAAGAACCTGGGCAAGCTTATTACCGCGGGCGGCTCGCCGGTGATCCATATGGTCTCACTTGTCATTCGTCACTCGGCACTCACCTCCAACGCCCCAGGGCAGGCTGAACCCTGGCTCTGTGATACGGGATTAATTTATTTTGTTATTAATATGGCGACTCCCGCCACAGCAATTATTGCCCCCAGTACAGCTTGAAAGGAAACTTTTTCCTTTAGGATAAAATAGGCCATGGGCAAAACAAAAATCGGACTCATGGACTTCAAAATAGATACAATAGTGACGTGGGTATACCAAAGGGAGGCTGTAGCAAAGAGGATGGCCAGAAAAGTACCCATAAACGAAGCGATAATTAAAACTCCAAACAGGGCGGGGGATTTGAATGGCTTAAGCCAGTCGCCGATTTGCCCTTTGAGCATACCATAACAAAAGAGTCCGCCAACGCCGAAAAGCAATCTGATAAAAGTGGCGTCGCGCCAACTTCCGGGCTCTGTGTTTATAAGTCCCAGCTTAGTAAGAATAATTCCCCCGGCTTCGCAAAAGACAGCAAGCAATCCAAGCCATATTCCCCTTTTCCAGCTTCCCATGTCCTGCCCTTTGGGTAACCTCTCTTTCATAACCCAGACGACTCCCCCGAGGCACAAGGCAGCGCCGAGACCCCACTGAACCGTTGGTTTTTCTCCAAGGAAAAGTATGGCGATCAAAGAGGCAAGGAGGGGCGTCAGAGTGGTAAGCACCAGTATTTTGCGGGGTCCAAGACGAATCAGGGCCAAAAAATAGGCGGTGTCTCCAAGGGCGATTCCAATCAGTCCGCTAAGTCCCAGCAATATCCAGGAATTCAGGGACATGCCGGGAAAACTTGTAAATAAAAATAGAAGGATTAAAAATATCAGGCTTACCAGCCCTTTGCCAAGGTTCATGCCCAGGGCTGAAACATCCTTGCCGAGCTTTTTCCACAATATGGAAGCGCCGGCCCAAAGCACCGCGGCGGACAGGGCAAAAGAACTGCCGATTATGTGAATAGAGATCGGTTGGTTTTCCAATACAGGCGCCTTACCTTCGTTTCCAATGGACCAGCTTATCTTCAGCTTTTTCTATTATTACAGCAAGTAGAACCCCAATAAAGGCAATAATTGCCAGGCATACATAAAGCTCGGTGATCAGATAGGTTTCCCAACTCATCCATATTCTATATCCAAGGCCCGAATCGGCCGCCACCATTTCCGCGGCTACTATAAGGATAAGGCCGTACCCGACTCCCAGGCGCAACCCTGTAAAAATATCGGGAAAACAGCAGGGTAAAACGATCCTGGTTATGGTTTGGGTTCTTCCTATTTGATAGACCCGAGCAATGTTAAAGTAAACCTCCGGAATCCGCCTTACTCCGGCGTAAGTGTTTATAAGGCCGAGAAAAAACACTCCTATGGCGACAACCATAATGTTGGATAGCTCTCCAAGACCAAAAATAATCAGCAAAAGGGGAAGAAGGGCGATCTTGGGAATGGGATAGGCAAGGGCCACCAAGGGGGCGAAAAATGATCTTGCCCAGTTCCAAAGCCCCATAGCCAATCCCAGGGCGACCCCGGGTATAAAGCCAATCAGAACCCCGAACAGGATTCTGCGCAAGGAGGATAATATATCAGCGGCAAGGGTGTCATTGACGAACATTCCCACCATTTCCGCGGCAATCACTGAAGGCATGGGAAAGAACCTGCCGTCAATCACACTCGTTCTTACGCCGATTTCCCAAAGGAGCAGGAGAAAAAGAGGGCTGGCAACGAATATAAAAACCTGATTGATTTTTGTTTTTTTTTCCTGATTACAGGATGGTTTCATTTGTCTCCCGGTCAATTTCCACTTTCAATTCTTCTGTTATCTCCACGACGATTTTTTGATAAACCGGATTTTGCCTAAGCGCGACGATGTTTCTGGGACGTTCAAAATCGCATATAATTTCCCGTTTAATCCGCCCGGGTCCTTTGCTCATTACCACAACTCTGTCCGCCAAAGCCACAGCCTCATTTATATTATGAGTGACAAATACAATTGTCTGCTTCTGCCTGCTCCATAATTTCAAAAGAATGCTTTGCAATGAAATCCGGTTTTGATAATCAAGGAAAACAAAAGGCTCATCCATAAGCAAAATTTGAGGGTGAACGCAAAAAGCTCGCAAAAGGGCGACTCTCTGGTTCATGCCTCCTGAAAGTTGATATGGATAAAAATCAGAAAATCTTGAAAGCCCCACCTGAGCCAGAAGGTCTCTAATTATCTCCTCGTGCTTTTCCTTTTCTATATTGGATGCTTTGAGTACGAAGTTCAGGTTCTCTTTTACGCTCATCCAGGGGTAGAGACCGTGTTCCTGAAAAACCATGGCAAGGTTGCCGCCGTGGGAAGGTAGTTCTGTTTCAATTTCCAGATAC
>CAYSHR010000138.1:0-8005 GCA_964430795.1 uncultured bacterium | reverse complement strand
CTCTCACGCCGGAGACACGGGTTCGATCCCCGTTGGGACTACCAAATATTATCAGTAAGTTATCGTAACGCACCTTTCTTGTTTTCAAGCCTATGTGTCCCCTTGTGTGTCCTTTTATGCTTCTCTGTGCGTTATTTTACTAACCTCAAGTGGTGCTTTGAGCTAGGTTTGTCGAATGTGGTTAGGCCTTTGAAAAGGTTGTCTAGGTCGGCAACAGCAGATCGGGCGTCGTCTGTGATATTGAAAATGTATTTGTCTGTGGTCGAGGGCCTCATATGGCCTAAAAGGTTCTGGGCCGTCGGGATGCTGCGCCTGTATTCGTCAACGATCATAGATGAAAAAAAGCGGCGTAGCGCGTGAAAGCCATAGGGCCGAACATCTGCCCGCTTGCATAGGTTTTTCATATAGGTTCGGCGCCACTTGTAGGGCTGGCCGTAATGCCGGGAACGTTTGTCTCTGTTCTGGAAAACGAAATCGTTGTGCGAAAGGCGTGTTTTGAACTGGCGCTTCAGGGCGTCAAAACAGGTGTCGTTCATCGGGACAAATCTAAAACGCATGCCGCCGGTCCTGGTTTTGCGGGTTCCCAGGCGGACCAGGCGTTTGTTGAAGTATATGTCGTCGTCCCAGGTAAGGCGGAATAGCTCTGATCTGCGGGCGCCGGTTGTTACGGCGACGATTAACAGGTTGCGCTCGTGTGCGTTTGCCGCGAGTAACAGCTTGACGACTTCGTCTTTTGTGGGAGTAGGCTGCAAGGCCGGTGTGTGCGGGAGTTTATCTATTACGGCCATCGGGTTGACCGTCAAGTTGTGATAATTACGGCAATATTCAAAAAACGCATGGAGGTCTTTCCGGGTCCTGTTGGCTAGGTTGTTTGTTGACTTTTTCAAGATGATTTCGTTCAAGATGTCGCCTGAGCTGATTTCAGAAACCGCGATATTGCCGAAGATCTGGACCATTTCTTTTAAGACCCTTTTTTTGTCGTCATATGTTTTTGAAGTGAATTTTGCCTGGCATAAATCAAGGTAATTGGTGGCCGCATCAATCAAGTAAACCGTGAGGGTCGCAGCTTGTTTCAGCCTTTTTCGTTCCGATGCTTCCCAATCGATCGCCGCGCCTTTTAATTGAAACGACCTTGTGATTCGTTTGCCCTGATATTTTACGACGCCGCGCCATTTGCCGCCTTTTTCCCTGTATGGCATTGTTCAAACCCTCCTTTGTAAAAATCCACGTTCCGCCGATCCTGGCCGCGCCAAGTTCGTTGGCGTGAGCATAGACCCATTTTAAGGATTTTTGAAGGGTTTTTGCAATGTCTTTCGGGTCAAGTCGGGTTATCATGTCCTTGCGTCCAGTTCGTTGGGGCGTTATGCTTCAATCCTGTCAAATATTTCATAGATAAATGGGGCCGCCCACTCCGGCAGTTTGATTTCATCTTTATTGCTCTCATAATACTGCCGAGCGGTGTCACCAAACTTACATCCCATCGCCATCCAATCGCATACCATGTGGGCACAATCAATTTCCCAGTCATCAGGGTGAATAGTACGGTTCGTATTAGACCCCCAATTCTCCCAGTGGTGTGAATTGTATTTTTTGTGATGTTCCCATGCTTCTGTCATATCGTATTTGGGTTCCGAGTCAGTTGGGAAAAACGCTTTGCGGTATTGAATAAATTCATTTTCAGATAACTTGGTCAGATCATGCCTATTAACCGCCCTGTTTAAATTGTGGTAAAACAGGGCGTCATAGATAAACCGCATGTCGTTGCATTTTTCTTTCATCACGTTCCACGCCTTCTGTACGTTTAAAACGTGTTCTTCGACGTAATCAAGATATTCACGAGTTCTTTTTATTTGCTCTATGATTTGCATGTCTTCTCCCATGAGGCATAACGCCTCAAATAACTGGCGCGGCTGTTTGCGTCCGGTTGATTTGTTTGTTAGCAGAGCGTGCCGCCGCACCTTCTGGAAACAGCGAACCCTGCCGGCTTTGTGGTTGATAATTCGTGATCAAGATTTCTTCGCGTCTGTTTTTCAAGTTGCGCCTTTCGCCCAATGACGTGATGTGTAAGCCGTGTTCTTCCGCTAAGGCTATGACGAGAGGATGCCGAAATTCAGACAACGCAAAACGGATGCCTGAGCTTGTGAGTATAGAAAACAGGTCGCGTGTGTCGTTTTCCGTGAATGACTCCTGATAGTTGTCGCCGGTTCCGATATATGGAGGGTCTGCATAAATAAAGGAATTTTTTTTAGATAAAGGGCGATGCTTATGATCTGGTATTTTAGAAAGAACTTCATGAAAATCGCAACACATAAATGAGACTGTCTGCATTTGTTTAAAACTGTTGTTGATATTTTGCAATAAATTTATCTTCGGGTTTGTACCATCATAATAGAACGCTAATATGTCAGGTTTCCCCAAATATCCAAAATTGGAGAGCATTAAAAAACGAGTGGCTCTCCATACTTGGTCATACTCTTGAAATGTTTTCCAATGTTGAAATAATGTTTCATGTACTGGCATTGTTTCAATGATCTCAATAAGTTCTTCTTTGCGATTTTTCAGCATCATAAATAGGTTAAATACTTCAGCATCCTTATCATTAGCGATTATACTATGCGCCCGGTCAACCATTGCGAACGTAACCGCTCCGCTTCCCATAAACATATCAATAAACGTGGTGATATTCTCCGGGAAGAGCGGCAACAATTTCGGGAGCAACCTCGATTTATTTCCTAACCTTCGCAACATAGTTTCACAAGCCTGCTAACGATGAGTTAAGAAGTGCGGCGGTCTTTTGCCGCATCTTTCTTAAACGATTTGTTATACTTATTCATATTTACAAGTTTCATTCCGTAATTATTGATACTATTAGGTATTTTGATGTCTTCTTTTAGAATTAGCTTGTTTCTTTGAAAGGGCTTATAATTTACTTGATGGTGCCAATGTCCAAACTTCCACGTCTTAGTAACAACGTCAGGGTGTTGAGCAATTAATGATTCTGTCATAACAAGTCTACTATCATTCCCATTCTTATAAAGTTCATCTGTATTACCACCACTCATAGTCATGGTGACCTGCTTGTCTGCCATAAATGCGTTGAACAATACCGTACACCACCCATCTTTCAAAGTCCTCAGTGACAAGTCGGTGTCCTCATTGTATTTCCCTCTCCACCTATGTTTGAGTTTGTTTAAAATTAAAATACAGCTATATATCCGCGTATTAAGGTAAAAAGGAGAAACAGCGTGTCTTTGACCGCCACCAAAAAATCTATAATTAAACCCACTGATAGCAATATTTTCATATCGGTTTACAAAATCTTCAGCACATTTAAAAATTGTTCCTGTTGTCACTCTGATTTTTCGATTCCGATTAAGTCTTAAAAAATTTTTTATATTATCATCTAATATCCAGTGACGTTTTGCCCCGATAGATATAGAGTGTTCCCATACCCAATTCCTTGCAGGTATTGACCCTTGACCTAAATTACTAAACGGCAAAACATATATTTTTTGAGGGTCTATGACCTTTGAATAATTATCAAATTCTTGTGGTTCCACAACTATATGATAAGGCACGTCCATTTCATCCAGGGCTGCCGACGTATATCTACTTTCCCACCGCCCTTTTGATATTATGTAAATTGGGTAATCAGGATTCATCTATGTATCTTTTATTCATGATGGTTTCTAAAGTTTGTTCAGGAAACCAAATGGATTTAGTTGTCTCATATATTTTTTGATTAACCAACTCCGCGAATTTCAGTAAATCCTCTCTCTTTTCAAAATGAACCACAATAGACTTCCAGGCATTAAGGTCTTCCTGCTTAAACTCTGGCATATCCTGCCAGTGTTCTTCCCACCATTCGGGAATATCAAACATCTTTATCTGCTTGTCTTCTTTGGGCATAGTTTCACCTAAGAGTATAACGCCTCAAATAACCGGCGCTGCTTTTGGCGTCCGGTTCATTTGATTGTTTATAAGATTTAAGGCACATCTGACTGTGGCCAAAGCCTGATTTGATCTTTGTCGATTATTTGTTTTTTGCCGGCTTTCCCGACAAGAACTTCAAACCGGCCTTTGTTTTTGCCCCGCATTATTTCACGGACTGCGGTGATGGGCCGGTTCAAGTCTTTTATCCATGCAGCGCCGCAGGTCATTTCGACTCCGTCGAATAGGCAGAAGGCATAGAGTTTAAAACCATGCGAGTTAACCGCTCAAACATCTTGCTCCCGCTTCTGGATATTCAGAATAGTAAGCATACAATCCTGGACCAGAGTGGGCCTTTTCGTCTTTGCCAACCTCCTTGACGGTTATTGTCATTTCTGGGTTATCCAGATCTTCATCCCCGAAAAATTCAAGTAACGCCAAGGTTTCTTTTCGTGTAAAATCCATGTTCGTGATCTCCCCTTCAGTCTTCAGTCTTGCCCTTCCTCATACCAACCCCGTCCTTTTTGCCAGCCAGTAAGGAACCGAAACTTTTTCGACTCCGTTGTGGTGCGTGAATATTTGTATCTTTTTTTTTGGCAGGCAGACCCTGGCTTCACCGGAATCTGTTTCGAGCAGAACCCACACGCCCCGGTCTGTTTCACATTTGTCCAGGATATCGAAATGACATCTCTCCTGGTCGCCGCGCACCTACCATGCCTCCAGCTCGTCTTTCAAGATATTAAATATCGTATAGATGATTCCGGCCAGGGCAAACAGGATTGTAGGGATCAGGATATATGCTCGGTGTTCACTGAGCAGGGCAATTGCCTGTAAGAATATTTGCTCCATGTGTTCGCCTCCCTTGAAAAAAGCGGCAGTTAAAAACGTTTCCGGGTTTTGGTTTTAGCGTCGCGCCCCTTCGTGTCTTCGTGCCTTGGTGGCTGTGTTTTCTGCCATGATCTTCTCGGCCATTGTCTTGATTCGCGTGTATTTTTCAGGTTTAAGCGCCTTATGATGTTTCCCGCATTCAATACAGGACAGCGTGCTGCCTGATATGCCGAGCATGCGGCCCAGGGCGGGCTGTGTGAGTCGGTTGTGATGTCGGAAGATCCGCAGGCGCAAACTGAAAGGCAGGTTGCCGCCATTGTTGAGCCTGAGACGTTCGGCCAGTATTTCGTCGGGATCAAAACCCAACGACATGGCGACCCAATTAAACGAGCAGGGCTCGTCGCTGTCGCTTTCAAGCCACACCTGGGCATCCTGCTGGAAGCGGCGGGCCTGAACAGGGTTATTCGCGCCATGGACAGCCCCAAGCGAGTCCTCGATCGCGGTGTGTATGACTGCGGTCCACAGGTTTTGTTCGGGAAGCATGGGTTCTGCTCCGGTTACGCCCTGTCATTCGCCATATTTAAGAACATCATCCGGGATTCGTTTTGATCCTGTTTGGCTGTAAAGTTTCTCGATCGCCGTTTCCAGATCATCGACAAACTCTTGTTCGGTTCCTTCATAGCCCATGAAGTCTTTCAACTTGGGCCAGGTTAGAAAACAATCAGGCATACTAAATATGTTCCCCACGCAATTTTCTCCTAAAATTCGTGCGGATATGTCGCCAGGCGTCGTCCTGGTATCTCTGCCAGAATGGATCTAAGATAGGCCGGGCCGGAGTCCTGAAACGCCTTGTTGATTTTCGTAAAAAATGGAATTTCGCGACACCCATGTCGGCGGAAATATCCTCCTCCTTGGCCTTTCTCTCAATCCCGCGCCGTATAATGGCCCGTCGCATCTTCGGGGTTATAGCGGATGTAAAACCTCTTTGATGTTTTCTTGCCATATCCTTTATAAAAGCCGTTGCGTGAGGCTGGACCCAGCCGATCCGCATCTCAAAAGGCTCGCGTGTAACATGATAACGTATCCACCGGCCCCCAAGCCGGCCCAAGGGACCGCTCTTGCGAAACCGTTTGGTTTTCCATCGCGCAATAAAAGAAAGGGGCGCAAATTTCTTGCCGCCAGGAGCGCCGGCCTTGATCTCTTGTTGCAGTTTTTCTCTCAACAAATAACCCTCGCGCCTTATGGCAACTTCCAAAGCTTTTTTTTCTCGCACAGACTCCGCTTTCAAGGCTTTCTGAAGATGAGTCATTCCTTTCATTGTCACCCTAAGCATGATTTCCTCCCGTTGTGTGGTCCCAGCGGACGGCCTTGAACCTGGGAGACACTGGTATTCCGGCGGTTGACAATTCTCCGTAAATTACTGTCACCGGTTTTCCCAGCGGCGTTTTTTTTAAAAGGCTTTGTCTGTCAGCCTCTGACAGGCCGGCGAAGCATTTAAAAGTTTTACCTTTTTCAAGCTCTAAAAGAAGACTGCCAAACGTGCCCTCATTTTTAGAGCCCGGCGTGGCAGGATTAAGGCCAATAAGCGTGGCCTCCATTTCACGTTCCGGTTTTATTTTTAAAAGCCATGGCCCGCGCCCTTCATGATAGGTCTCGGCGGGATCGCGCAGTATTATGCCCTCATATCCGGCCTTCACGAATCGCTCGTAAAACAGGCTTATTTCTTGAAAATCCCGCACAAGAAAAGTGGGCACGGCCTTTAAAGGCGGCATAGTGTTAAAATTGCTTAAAAGGGCGATGCGTTCATGGCAGGGTGTTTCCGGGATTGCGATGTCAAAACAGTGGAATTCGAGTTGTGCTGTTTCGTTATCAGGCTTTTCTCTCTGGGCCAGGCCGTTTATTTTCTGAAAAGCAAGGCCATGTTTGTATATTTCGCCGTCCAGTGGGTAGTCGGCAAGCCCGGATGATAAAACCGCTTCAACGATATGGGGGGCCGATGTTATGGGCCAACCGGTTTTGGTGGTCAGGATGCCTTTGCCCGGGTCCCATAATGCCCGGATACCGTTAAGCTTGGGCTGGAGAAGCAGAGTGTCCCTGTTGTCACGTAAATCCGTCAACTTAACCCGCCGTGCTTCCATTGGCTGTATCATATCCAACTCCCTAAAATCATTCAGGTATAAAGCTTGCTGTTCTCCGCTCATGCCGTCCCCTTCGTTGGAAATATTTCCGGGACTTCGAGGCCCAGGCTTTCGGCCAATATGGCCATGGCGATTATATTCATTGGACCGTCTTTAGAATTGAGCGCACGGGACAACGTGGGCACGGAGACGACCACGTCGCTGCCATTCTGGTTGTATTCGTCGGCCAGGCCGGAGAGCTTGAGGCCGTTGATCGCGAGGAGGCCGTGCCTGATTGCCGGCATGGAAAAGCCGAGGTCCTTTCCAATCTCCAGGAGGACCCTGTTCGGGTTGCTTTTGGCGGCCTGCAATGCCTTGCGCCTGCCTGCAAAAGTTTTCGTCAAGAATTTCATTGATTTTGGCTGCTCATTGGTTTATAAAAATAAGTATAAAATGTTCTCTAAGCTGTTTCACCTTCTCCTCTGAAATGTTTTGTTTGCGTCTGCAAAACTTTATTTGAGGCTGAGTCCAATAATACACATGATGTAGGTCTTGTCAAGAAAAAAATACACGTCACATGAAAAAAATATCAACCGACATTAATGTTGTTGAAATTTGTAAGAGATTAAAGCAAGTTAGGATAGAACTAGGTTTCAAAACTCCGAAAAGTTTCGCTAAGGAGTTAAAGTTAAATTATTCAACCTATTTAAATTACGAAAAAAACAGGCTCCCATCCATTGAATCACTTTATTTGATTAAAAAAAAATATACACATGATGTCAACATTGATGCAATATTGGTAAGTCAGAAGCCAGAATTGCGACTAGAGACGCAGAAGGTGGCCGAACCTATGCCAGGCTATCGAGACAACGAAGAAATCCAGGCCTGTATGAATATGCTCTGTGAAATTCAGCAGATCGATCGGGAGCGCTTCGTTTATGTGAAAACTTTGATAGAGGGGATATTGATAGGCTTAAGACCAAAAAAAAACGAACGCAATATTTGAAACTAATAAAGTAGAAAAGGAAAATCAATTAGACTAAATGGCTCCTCATTGCCATTATCCGCCATCACTGCCCTTTGTCAAATACCCCACCAAACCGCCCGAGACCGCGATGACGACCTCTTTG
>CAYSHR010000137.1:0-8104 GCA_964430795.1 uncultured bacterium | reverse complement strand
GGCTCATACTCATTTTTTCTCCATTAACTTTTTACCAGCCAAAAAGTATTATTCAGAATCTTCTTTATCATCAGCGTTTTCAGAATAATCCTTTTTGGCTGGTAAAAAGTTCCTGGAGAAAAAATGAGTATGCGCCCGTTATATAAAGGACTGATACTCAGTGGCGTTTTGCTGCTGATATTTTATGTCGTTATTATCGGCGTATTCGTTCTTTTCGGTGATATTGGCGCCAATGGAATCTCTCTTACAAGCTCCACTATTGGAGTGATTGAGATAAAAGGCGTCATAACCGAATCAAGGAACATCATTGAGAAGATCATTGAGTTTCGTGAAAGTTCCAGAATCAGCGCGATAATTCTGCGCATAGATTCTCCTGGAGGCGCGGTAGGTCCCAGCCAGGAGATTTTCACGGAAATTCTTCGAACCGCCAGAACCACTGATAAACCTGTAGTTGCCAGTATGGGGACTACTTGTGCTTCCGGTGGATATTATATCGCCGCCGCCTGCACAAAGATCGTAGCCAACCCCGGCACCCTGACAGGCTCCATTGGCGTGATCATGGAATTTATGAATGTGGAAGGGCTCTTTAAGTGGGTGGGACTTGGGAACACCATTATTAAAAGCGTGCCTTTTAAAGATGTGGGCAGCTATTCGCGCCCTATGACCACCAAGGAGAAGGAACTGCTTCAGGCTGTTGTTGATGACGTTCATTCCCAGTTTATCGACGCTATAGCCCAAGGCAGGGGATTGGCCAGAGAGCAAGTAGCCCAATTTGCCGATGGCCGTCTTTTTACAGGCGCCCAGGCTTTAGAGATAAACCTTGTTGACGAACTTGGAAACTTTGAAGACGCGGTGGCGGTTACGGCGAAATTGGCGAACCTTGGCGATAATATTAATATTTACTGGCCCAAAAGCCGCAAAACATCTTATCTGGATCTGTTTTTTGATGATATTGGATCGAAGGTTTCGGAAAGTATAATAAATCTGATAAGCGATTATAAGCCGAAACTATTTTATAAATGATGGCTTAAACGCCCTAAATATTCAGGAGGTATTTTTCTATGACTAAGTCAGAGCTGATAACCCATGTTGCTGAAAAGATTCCCGGAACGCGGAAAAAAGACGCTGAAGTAATAGTCAATACAATATTCGAAAGTATGACAAAAGCATTAGCCGGCGGGGACAGAATTGAAATTCGCGGGTTTGGCTCTTTCCACCTTCGTCATCGCAAAGCCAGAATTGGGCGCAATCCAAAAAGTGGCGAGCGTGTTCAGGTCGAAGATAAAAAAGTACCGTTTTTCAAAGCCGGCAAACAACTGAAGAAGCTGGTGGACGGCGGCAAAATATAAATTGCCACGGAGCCTACAATGAAGGTAGGAGTACTGTCCGACACCCACCTTTCCAGGGGTGATAATCCGGAAAGGCTTCAAGAAATAATCAATACCCATATGAAGGATTGCAAGGTCATTCTTCATGCTGGTGATCTGGTTTCAATGGAGCCTTTTTACCATATTATTCCGGACGAGGTGGAATTTATCCCTGTATCGGGAAATATGGACCAGGTGGGCGAAACATCCGAATTGCCGGCAAAACGGATTGTGGAAATTGAAGGAAAAAGGATCGGCTTGATGCATGGATATGGCGCCGGTTCCGAATTGAAACAGCTTCTGGTTAAGGAATGGGCCAAGGAAGATGTGGACGCTATAGTCTTTGGTCATAGCCATCAGCCGTGTAATGAGATTATAGGAGGGCGGCTTCTATTTAACCCCGGTTCCCCTATTGATAAAAGATCCACGCAATATGCTTCTGTGGGAATATTGGAAATTGAAAGGGAAATAACCGGCCGCATAATCAAACTTGAGGACTGATGAAAAATCCGGCTGTGTACGATTTTGGATGAATCACTCTTTTATATGTTAAAGGGATAGCTGATGAAGAAAATCTGGGCGCCCTGGCGAATGGATTATATCAAATCAGAAAAAAACAACCTCTGTATATTTTGCGACATGCTGGAGCAAAATGATGATAAGAGCATGCTTATCCTGCATAGAAGTGAAAAATGTTTTGTGGTCATGAACAAGTACCCTTATACAAACGGTCATCTAATGGTGGCGCCCTATCGCCATACAAATGTAATTGAGTCGTTGACTGAAAATGAGTATTCACAAATGATGGCGTCTGTTCAGAATTGCGTGAAGGTTTTAAAAACCCTGATGAATCCTCACGGGTTTAATATCGGCTTGAACCTGGGTCTTGTGGCCGGAGCGGGAGTGGAGGATCATCTTCATTTTCACATAGTCCCCAGGTGGAACGGGGATAATAATTTTATGCCCGTTCTCTCCGATTGCAGGGTTATTAATGAGCATTTGGACCAGACGTACTTGCAATTGCGGGAGCAATTCGGCAGAATCAAATAAATCAAAGCTTGCTCCGGCAAAGAAGCTCTGATTGCGATACATATATGTATCGCCTCCAAGAAGTTTAAAAGAGAAACCTTTTTGAGGCGCTGATGAAGTCAATATTCAAGTGGTTTGGTTTTTTGCTGCTTATCATTTTCCTTGGACTGCTTATTTACCAGAATCACGGTGTCCTTCTTGAAAAGAAAAGTCTGAACCTTTTTTCCGAGGATGTTTTCGGTTTCTCTTATGGATCTGTGGAAATTCCTTTGGCTGTCTATTTCACTATTTGCCTTCTTCTGGGCGCCGCTCTTATGACCTTCCCGGCAGTTGTGTTATGGATCAAGTCCCGAGTGTTATTAAGGCGAATCCGGGTTATGGAGAAAGAAATCCTTGATGAGGCTACTCTAACAGCAGATATGGATCCAGGTGATGATCTTGCCTATCATATTGAGGATGATCAAAACGAAAAATAAACCCGACAGGTTTCAATGTTGTATTCTTGTCATTCTATTTGTTGTTCTCTGCTCTCCTCTTTCCTTTGCCGACGACCTGCCGGAGGACGTAAAACGGATAATCGCTAAATTTAATGATGGGGATGTGGAGCAGGGCACCCTTGCCATGTCCGAATATGAAAAGCATAATTCCGATAGTCAATACCTCCCGTATATCTGGATGGCGGGAGCAAGAGCTCAAAAGGGAATTGTCAAGGCAAGGGCTTTTTACCTTAAGATCACCGATTCCTTTCCTGGATCATCATTGGCGCCTCTTGCTCAGATTGAGCTTGCCCAACTCTTGTTTGTTCATGGCAACGCTACCGGTGCTTGCGCGGAAGCCAGAAGATTATTACGTAATTATCCAAAGCATGAAAAGGCTTTTGACGCCCTTATGATATTGGCGGCCACCGATGCACGGTCCGGAAGAATAAAATTGGCTGCCAACCGATACGCTGAAGCCGCTATTCGATTTGACAGCCTGACAAAATCCGCCCGGGCTTATGCCGGTCTTGGAGACTGCAAGTTCAGGCTTGATGAATTAACAGGCGCCAAAGATGCATATTGGAAAGCTCTTGAGAAACACGATGCCGGGCTGGACGCGGGAAAGATATATTATCAACTGGGACTTATTGCCTCAAAGCGGAACAGGACCGGTGAAGCCAGGCGCTATTTTATTTTGCTGGTTCGCGATTATCCTGATTCGAGATTCTCAAAGCCGGCTCGTTCCCTTCTTAAAACCATGGGTGACGCCAGGGGTAATATTGGAGTTTCCGGAAATAATTTACTGCCGCCTGTGCGGATATCCAGGGTGTTTTATTCAGTCAAAGTCGGCTCTTATGACACCAGGGAAAAGGCGTCAATGGCGTCAAAGAGATTTTCAAAGGCAGGGTCCCAGGTGAATATTATTCTCAAAGACAATAGATATCTGGTTCTTGTGGGGAAGTTTACCGGAGAGATGGACACCTTTATTTTTGCCGAAGAACTGGAGAGAAAATTTGGTCTTAAAACCGAGATAATCAAATTGGGAGATCAGGAGTCGGAATAATGAAATTAGTTGAATGCGTGCCCAATTTTTCAGAAGGTAAAAAGAAAGAGGTTATCAGAGAAATCTGCCTGGCGGCAAGAGGGTCAAAAGCCAGAGTCGTCTCTATGGAACCGGATGGAGATTACAACAGGTCAGTCCTTACTTTTGTTGGCGATCCTGACGCTGTTCTGGAAGGCGCTTTCGCGGTTATCAAAAGAAGCTGTGAACTTATTGACATGTCAAAGCACAAAGGCGGGCATCCACGAATGGGCGCCTGCGATGTCACTCCCTTTGTCCCGGTCTCGGAAGTATCCCTGAAAGAGTGCGCCGGCCTGGCCAAAACCCTGGGAAAAAGAGTGGCCGACGAGTTGGGGCTTTCGGTTTACTTATATGGCATGGCCGGAAAAAAAGGGAGGCGGGATCTTTCTGTAATCAGGAAAGGGCAATATGAAGGTCTTTGTGAAAAGCTCAAGGACCCATTCTGGAAGCCCGACTTTGGCCCTGTGGATTTTAACGCAAAATTTGGAGCGACACTTATTGGCGCGCGCCCGTTCCTTGTTGCCTATAACGTAAATCTGGAATCGAACGATGTAGAGGCAGCCAATGAGATCGCGAAAAAAATAAGAACATCCGGCAGGAAAGCGGGTGGGGTTTGGACTCCGGGTACACTGAAACAGGTTAAAGGGATGGGGGTTTTACTTAAAGAGAAAAACATCGCCCAGATTTCGATGAATTTGATTGACTACAACATTACAAATATGGACAAGGCAATAGAGGAGGTCAGAAAATTCGCTAAAGAGATGGGGCAAAAGGTTACTGGAAGTGAGATTTGCGGTATTGTTCCTTTTGACGCGATTGTGAATGCGGGGCGTTTTTACGGTGGCCGGACTATCTCAAAAGATGAAGCGGTAGACCGCGCGATAGTTGGACTTGGGCTGAGCGACCTCTATCAGTTTGATCCTGATAAAAAAATCCTTGAGAAGATATTGGAAAAGGGTAATGATGATTTTACATGTTCCCAATAAGGAGATAAGACTTTGAGTAATTTAATAGAATGCGATCTGGCCGAATTTACAGATAAAGTCGCGTCGGGTGATCCTACTCCAGGTGGAGGCAGTTTCGCGGCTTATGCTGCGGCGGGCGGCGCTTCCCTGATGCTCATGTATTGCAGGTTAACTGTTGGGCGAAAAAAGTATGCCGATGCAGAACAGAAGATGCAGGACGCGATAAAAGAGCTTGAGAGAGCCAGAGGCTGGCTTTTAGACCTTGTGGATATTGACTCTGCCGCTTATCTGGATGTTATGGCAGTGAGGGGGATGCCCCAGGAGAATGACGAGGAGAAGAGAATCCGGCTTGAGGCGGTTGACGCGGCAAATATTAAAGCCGCAAAGGCGCCCCTGGAGACAGCTACATGGGCGGTAAGGATTTTGGAAGTGGCAAAAGTCATTCACAAAGACGGAAACCCAAACGGTTTAACCGACCTTGGAGTGGGGGTCCAAATGGCCATGGCCGGCTTTTCCGGCGCCGCCATGAACGTCTATGTGAATCTGGCCCAAATCAAAGATGAGGAATTTATCAGCGCCGCGAGAAAAACAGTACACGACCTTGAAACAAAAGGGCGTCAGTTCTCTACAGCAATCGCGGCATATGTTTTCGCGGCCTTGGAGATTGATGGTTGAGTTCTTTATCTTGAGTATTAATTTACTTTTTAAGCAAGCTGTCTTTTTCTAAAAGAAAACTATCCCTGGGATATATTATGAAAAGAAAACTTGTAAATATATTTGCCTTTACTTTGCTGGTTTTTCTTTTTGGTTGCCCTTTAGATGATTCCTTCGAATTTTCAAGTTCCTTATACAAGTACGTAGAACCTTCTCAAATGGTTCTTGTTCCGACCGGTCCATTTGCAATGGGCAGTGATTTTTCAGAAGGTCCGGATTTTCTTGAAGGAATATCCGATGAAGGATTTTCTGATGAACGACCTGAGCGGCAGGTTTATCTTGATGGATTTTTCATGGATATTACAGAGGTGACAAATGCTCAATACCGAGCCTGCGTCGCCAAAGGCGCCTGTGCCGACCCCCAACACACCGGGTCTTTAACAAGAGAGGGTTACTATCTTGATTCCGACTTTGACCTGTTCCCTGTAATATTTGTTTCTTATCATCAGGCCCAGAGTTATTGCCAATGGGCAGGCAAGAGACTTCCTACAGAAGCCCAATGGGAAAAAGCCGCCCGAGGGCAAAAGGAGTTTACTTATCCATGGGGAGATCATCGCCCTGATTGTACTATGTCAAACTTCTCAAAAATGATTTCAGAGTATGATGAAACTGGAGAAATGGTTTTTTCCCAGACATGTTTTGGCGATACGGTTAAGGTGGATCAATATCCCTCTTATCTCTCTCCTTATGGAATATATAATATGGCGGGCAATGTGGCTGAGTGGGTTTCGGACTGGTATCTTGAACAATACTACGATTCGGGCATCTACCCGGATAATTTAAATAACCCCCAGGGACCTGGGGATGGAAAAAGAAGAGTCTATCGGGGTGGCGGCTTCGCGAATAATATGTACTTGATTCGGACCGCCTTTAGAAGTCATGGTCTACCTGGTTCTTCCTTTGCTCACGTCGGATTCAGATGTGCCAAAGATGAAAACGACTAACGGCCTTCCTCTTTTCTAACCGCCACAACGCACAATTCATGTCCCCCCATTTTTTTCTCCACCCATAGGCCGTATGGCCTTAGCAGGGGATAAAACAGCCAACCAAGCCAGTAAGGCAATTGGGTGTAAAGAGACTTGTAAAGGGAAGGGGCGGGACGGGCTCTATTTACTGATTTGGATTCTGGTCCAGGGTTCTTATCTTTGTTGAAAAGTGACTTTAAAATTCTTTTTTTCAAAGGTCCCAGGCGTAAAAAGACATACCCTCGCAAAATAGAGAAAAAGGCATAAGGATATTCTTTTGAGAAAGAATAGATCACCTTAAAGCCTGATTTTTCACATACCTGGTTAAGTGTCTTATATGAATAGAAAACAAGATGGTCGGGTTGCTGAAAGGCGGAACTCCAATAGCCAAAAGGCTTTCGTGTAATTGAGTCAATATTAGGGCATATAATAAAAATGATGCCGCCCTTGGCAAGGTGCTTTATAAGGCTTTCCAGAAATAAATTCGGCTCCGGTATATGCTCCAGAAGATGGAACATGACAATGACGTCAAAGGTATCCTCTTCCAGTAAAACATCATCAGCCAGGCCATATCGAACATCAAGGCCTTTGCTTCTGGCGAAATCGGAAAATAGCTTTGACGCGTCAACTCCCAATGTCTCATATCCGGCTTTTTGCGCTACTTCAAGAAACTCACCTGTGGCGCACCCAATTTCCAGCAAAGAACCCTCTTTTTTAAAGCCCTTTACCGTCTCAAGTCGTGCGGCGGCCATTTTATAGAGCATTTCCAGTTCGGTTCTTAACCGAAGGTCTTTATAGACGCCATCCTGGAGCTTTTGCAGGTTCTGGGAAGAGAGAGATTTCAGGGGTTTGAAAACAAGTCCGCAATCCGGGCATTTGACTATAAGCACTTTTCCGGCTTTCGCGAATTTCTCAGACTTTTCTGAATCACAATTGGGGCAAATAGGCGCCATCTTCTCCTCAAAAAACCGGATGGAAACTAATCCAAGGAGTTTTCCTTATTTAACTCTTCAGGCTCTGTATAGTCCTTTAGGTTTTTGTTTTTTTCCGAACCGGCGGCAGCAAGGAAATTACTGGTTACATCAAGACCGCCGCGAAAATTGGTGATTATTGTACGGCAGGTATGTAGCGGCCCCCACGGTATTCCCCATAATCCGAATAAGAGAGAAATCAGGGAGTAGAAAATGGCACGGCCGAAAATGCCTTCCTCATCTCTTACAAAATAGATGGAAGAAGGGCGCTTGAAAGTCAGGATAATTATTGAGACGCAATACTCAAAGACAATGAAGCGGGCACCGTGATTAATATGGAATTCAATTTCCTCATCTCTCATCCCATCTATTCCAAGAATGTTCACTCAATAACCTCTTAACAAAAAAACAATTATTAACAGGAATAAACTCAATATCCAATAGAAACTTTGTCGGATTTTTCTAATCGGTCAGTCGCGGTGTGTCTTTTGGGAAAAGCGGGGACATATACTTGTTTACATGCCCCCAGATCT
>CAYSHR010000136.1:6767-8111 GCA_964430795.1 uncultured bacterium | reverse complement strand
CGGCTTAAGAAACTGAGAGCCAAAGCCGGAATATCCTCTTTTCTTTCCCATAAAGCCGGAACATGAACATGGAGAACGTTTAATCGGAAAAAGAGGTCTCGCCTGAACTTCCCTTTTTCCACCATTGTTTCCAGGTTCCTATTGGTGGCGGCGATAATACGAACGTCCACCTTGATTGTGGAATTCGAGCCTACAGGACGAAAAGTACCCTCCTGTAAAAAACGCAAAAGTTTAGCCTGGATATTCAGGGGAATTTCTCCGATTTCGTCAAGAAAAACCGTTGATTTGTCGCCTTCGGTCAGAATGCCCTTGCGAAGGGCATAAGCGCCGGAAAACGCGCCCTTGGCGTGTCCGAAAAGTTCCGACTCGAACAGAGAATCGGGAATGGAAGGGCAATCAAGGATGAGCATGGAACGGTCCTGCCGATCACTGTTGTGATGAATCAGTCCGGCAATCAATTCCTTACCCGCGCCGGTCTCTCCGGTAACCAGAACCGTTTCAGACGTTTTAGCCACTTTTTCCGATAACCGGATAACGCTGTTCATGGCTGGACTGTCACATATTATCGGATTTGTTCCATCATGCCAGACAAGGTGGCTTTTCAAGTCCCTGTTTTCTCTTTTTAGCCTCTTCTCTTCCTCCTGCAATTTTAGATTGCGCTTTTGAAGTTTCACGTTGTTCCGGTAAAGTTCCTGAATTCGCAGCATGGAACCCACCCGGACCAGGAGCTCGGTAAGGTCAAAAGGCTTGGTGATATAGTCGTCCGCTCCGTATTCCAATCCGATTTTTTTACTTTCTACATCTTCCCGAACCGTACAGAGAATCACAGGAATAAAATTGGGTGAAGATATCTCTTTTATTCGCCGAGTTGCCTCAAAGCCGTCCATTCCCTGCCCAAGGTTGACATCCATCAGCACAATATCCGGCTTTTCCTTCTTGAACAGCTCAACCGCCTCTTCACCACTTTCGGCTTCGACAACCTCAAAGGACTCGGCTAAAAGCCTGTCCCCCATTACCACACGGGCGCCATATTCATCGTCTACAAGGAGAATTTTTTTATTGGTCATTCCGACGCCCCCCTGTTTGATTCGGACTCGCCAAGGGGCTTTTCTTTCAAATAGGGCAAGGTCAGATCAAAAATAGCTCCAGCTCCCTCCTTGGTTTTGCAAATGATTTCCCCGCCCATCTGTTTGGCAAAGGCACGGCAGATAAAAAGTCCCAGGCCGCTGCCTCTGATTTCCGTATCAGGTTGGTGCTGCTCAAAAGCCTCAAATATTCTCTCGATAGCCTCTCGCGGCACCCCCGGGCCGGAATCCTCAACGCGGAAAACCATCCTTTCTGAAC